>JASHTE010000283.1 GCA_030040695.1 Vulcanimicrobiota bacterium
CCTCGCCTGGCGTGGGAATATCACTTTTATGTCGACATCCCGCTGATCTGTCTTTGCAACACGATCATCTTGCAGCGCGTCTGGGAGTGGGCGAGCCGGCAGCGGGGCCCAGGACGCGGCCTCGGGCGCGGCGCCGTGATCGCGGGCGTCTGCCTCATCGTCGCAGCGTTCATCTTTTTCTTGCCCGTGCTCTCCGCGTGGCCGCTCTCGTATGAAGCCTGGCAGGCGCGCATGTGGTTCACGAAGTGGGTAATCGGCCCAGGATAAGGGACGCGGGCGGGGCGAAGGCGCAACGAGCATGTCGGGGCACTCGAAGTTTCACAACATTCGGCTGCGCAAGGGAAAGGCCGATGCGCAGCGCGGCGCACTGTTCTCGAAGCTCAGCAAAGAAATCATCATTGCGGCTCGCTCCGGTTCACCGGAGCCGGAGGCGAACTACCGTCTGAAAATCGCCGTGGAAAAAGCGCGCGAGAGCAACATGCCGCAGGAGAATATCAAGCGAGCTATCGCGCGAGCTTCCGGGCAGGGCGGGGCGAGCGATATCGAAGAGCTGCGGTACGAGGGCTATGGCCCTCACGGCGTCGCAGTCGTGATCGATGCGGCTACCGACAATCGCAATCGTACTGCAGGCGAGCTGCGTTTTCTCTTCACGAAGCACGACGGAACGCTCGGCGAGACCGGAAGCGTCGGGTGGATGTTCGAGCCGCTCGGTGTCGTCGACGTCGATCCGAGAGGACGCAGCGAGGAGACCCTGACCGAGGAAATTCTCGTCGACGGCGTCGAGGATCTCGAGTACGACGCGACCATCTCGTCCGTCTACACGCAACCCGCCGCGCTCGCTGCCGTCCGCGATGCGCTGCGCACGCGCGGGCTCAGCATTAGCGACGCCTACCTCGGCATGCGGGCCAAGACGAAGCTCGAGCTGCACGGAGCGCACCTCTCGCAAGCGATCGCCTTTCTCGAGGCGCTCGACGATCATGAGGACGTCCAACGTATCTTCAGCAACCTGGACCTGACGGAAGCCACACTGGCCGAGGCGCTCGCATGATTGCTCAGCGTGAACCCGACGGGGAGCGTCGGGGGTGGCGCGAGCTCGTTCACGAGTACATTCCGCGCGACTGGATCTTTCCGATCGTGCTCGCGTGCTTCGTCGGTGTGATCGTATGGTTCGGCCACGCCATACACGAGTTTCTCGTTCCACCGGCGAGCGCGGTCACTGTTCCGAACCTCGTGGGCAGCGCGTTGAGCGACGCGAACGAAGATCTGATGCGCCTCGGGCTCGGCTCACTCGTCGTCGAGCACATCACGAGTGACCGTTATCCGGCGGACACGATCATCACGCAGCAACCGGTCCCGGGTGCGCAGGTGCGGCAAGGGCGGCAGATATCGTTCGTCGTCAGCTCCGGGATCGTCGCACGGTCGATGCCGGATCTTCGTTATCAATCGATGCGTGAAGTCGGCCTCGACCTCGCGCGCATGCGCCTCCAGCTCGGAAAGGTGACGTGGCAGAGCAGCGACATCGTTCCCGACGGCCACGTGATCACGCAGTTTCCGCAGCCGCTTGCAAATATCGTCGAGGGCGAAGTCGTCAATCTCGTGGTGAGCCGCGGCGGCAAGATGACGCTTCGCGTGCCGAACTTTATCGGAATGGACGTCGACGATGCGCGCACCCTGGCGCGTCGCGACGGCGTCACGCTCGGCCAGCTCATCTGGACCCCGCTCGGTACAGGCGGTCCCCCGCACGGCGTCGTCGCACGGCAGAAGCCCGACGCTGGAACGATGGTCGCGGCGTTCTCTCCCGTTTCGTTGCAGATCAGCGCAGGACCGGACGAATCGGGGTACATCTTGCACCAAGTCCACCTGCTCGCCTCGGTTCCGATTCCCGATCAGACCACGCCCGGTCAACAGATTCGAGTGAAGATCGTCGTGCACGATGCGACCGGTAGCTACGATCTGTACGATGCGTACGCTGAGCCGGGACAGAAGCTCGATTTCGTCGTCACAGCTGTCGGTACGTCATTCGTCGACATATACGCCAACGACGTTCTCGTGGGCGAGACACGCTTGGGCGTCGAGCCGGCGAATGCATATGGCAAGCAACCTGCGCCGTCCCCGAGCGCGGAGGAGCTGTGATCAAGCTCGCACCGTCGCTGCTCTCGGCCGACTTCGCGTGCATCGCCGAGCAGATCGCTGCAGTCGAAGAGGCCGGTGCTGCGTATCTCCACGTCGACGTCATGGACGGGCGCTTCGTTCCCGCGATCACGTGGGGACCAAAGGTTGTTGCCGACCTGCGCCGCATCTCGCGGCTACCACTCGACTGCCATCTCATGATCGAGCATCCCGAGCAGCAGGTCGACGCATTTCGCGAAGCCGGTGCGGCGATCATCACGTTTCATCTGGAAGCAACGCCACACGCACAAGGGCTGCTGGCGCACATTCGCAAGGGCGGGGCGAAGGCTGGAATTGCGATCTGCCCGCAAACGCCCGTCGCGATGCTCGAGGATCTGATCGATGACTGCGACCTCGTACTCGTGATGTCGGTGAACCCGGGACGCGGCGGGCAGGCCTTCATTCCGCGCTCGATGGAGAAGCTGCGCGAAGCACGTGCGCTGATCGACCGCCGCCGCTCGCAGTGCGAGCTCGAGGTCGACGGCGGCGCCGGCGAGCAGAATCTGCACGAGATCGTTGCCGCAGGAGCGAACGTGATCGTCATGGGGTCGGCTGTCTTCAACGGCGGCGATCCCGGAGGAAAGCTACGGCGGCTGCGCGCGCTCCTGTGAGCGTGCGTCGGCTCACCGAGGACGAGATCGTCACGCGCCTCCGCGAGCTCGCCGAGCAGAGCAGCGGCGGGCGCGTCTTGCTCGGCATCGGAGACGACGCCGCCGTTTGGCAGCCGTCACGGTCGCATCGCAGCGTCATCACGACGGATGCACTCGTCGACGGTGTGCACTTCACGCGCGAAACGATGTCCCTGGAAGACGTCGGTTGGCGTACGACGACGGCGAACCTCAGCGACCTCGCCGCGATGGGCGCACGCCCGGTGCTCGCGACGATTGCGCTCGGCATTCCCGAAGCAGTGGACTTCGAGGATCTCCTTGCACTCTACCGCGGGGTCATCGCTTGCGCCAGGACGGAGAGGCTCGTCATTGCCGGGGGCGACCTCACGCGTGCGCCCGCGCTCACGATCGCAATGACGGCAGTCGGCGAGGTTCGGGCTTCAAGCGTGAAGCGCCGATCGAGTGGTCGCCCAGGCGACGCAGTCGGCGTAACGGGAACGCTCGGCGCGAGCCGCGCCGGTCTCGACATCGCGCGCGGTCGCGTCACGCTCAGCCAGGAAGGGCTGCGCGAGGAGGCGCTACGCGCGCACCGTCGCCCGCGCGCGCGTGTGCGAGAAGGGCAGTGGCTCGCAGCGAGTGCCAACGTTCACGCGATGATGGATTGTTCCGACGGCCTTTCGACCGATCTCGCTCGACTCTGTGAGGCGAGCGCTCTCGGCGCCAGCCTCGAAAGCATTCCTGTTGCGCCGAGCGCGCTCGCTGCCGCGGAGGCACTGCGGGAGGACCCTCGAGCCTACGCGCTCGCGGGAGGAGAGGAATACGAGTTGATCTTCACCTGCGCGGCGCGCGCGTTCGCGCATCTTGCCCGACGCTTTCAAGAGTGTTTCGGCAGTCCGCTCCATCGCATCGGCACGTTGCGAAGAGAACGCGGCATCGTCATTGCGGAGCGTGGAGAGGAGAAGCCGGTCTCACGCACCGGCTGGGACCACTTTGACGGAGGTTAGGCGGTGCGGGTGACGCGCTTGGCACGCAGGCAGGCGGTGCAAACGCGCGCAGTACGGTGCGTGCCTCTGTCGTCAATCTTCACCGACTGAAGATTGGGGAGCCAGCGGCGCTTCGTCTTGTTCATGGCGTGGCTGACGCGGTTGCCCGCCATCGGGCCTTTGCCGCAGATCTCGCAAAACTTTGCCACACTGAACCTCCCTGATGCACGGGACCCCTAAAAAAGCGTCGGCCGGCTCCGCGGAGCCGGACAACGTCGGCATTCTAGCACGGCAGGCGCCCGCCGTGCAACCGGCAACCAGGATTCACGACGCTCCCCCCAAAGACCGGCGTTCGTGGACGCAACGGCCCTCGGCGGCCGCGGCTATGCGCGGTTTCTCGCGGCCGGGGCTTACTTCTTGAAGAAGTATCGCGGGGTCCTCAACGATCTCAACGTCTACCCGGTTCCCGACGGCGATACTGGAACGAACATGTACCTGACCCTGCGCTCCGCTGCACGCTCCGCATACACAGCGGGCGACGCACCGTTCTCTGACGTCGCCGCCGAGGCCGCGCAGGGCGCGCTCATGGGCGCGCGTGGCAACTCCGGCGTGATCCTTTCCCAGATGGTGCGAGGCTTTGCGCACCACGTTCGGCATCGCGACGAGATCGACGGCTTCGTCGCTGCGACCGGATTGCGTGAGGCGGCACTCGCTGCGCGACAGGCGTTGCTGAAGCCCGTGGAGGGAACGATCGTCTCCGTCGCCGAGGCTGCGGCGGAGGCCGCCTACCGAATTGCCTTGCACGAGCCCGATCTGGTGCGCTTTCTCGCGGCGGTCGTGCGCGCTGCGAACGAGGCGCTCGAGCGAACGCCGGACCAGCTTCCCTCGCTTGCTGAGGCCGGCGTCGTCGACGCGGGCGGCGCGGGGTTTGTCTATCTCCTCGAAGGCATCCTCGCGTTCTTGCCGGATGTGCGGGTGCGCACGACGGCTTTCCCGCGCCGACCTATTCGCGCGCAGGTCTTCAAGCCGACGCAAGCCGTCGGCGCGATGCGCTACTGCACCGAGCTCATCCTCGAGCACGCCACATGCAATGCAGGCGAGCTACGCCGCACGCTCGAGCCGCTCGGAGAGTCACTCCTCGTCGTCGGTGAGAAGCCGATGCTCAAAGTGCACGTGCACACCGACGAGCCGGAGCGCATCAAAGCGATTGCCGCACGTTACGGCGTCCCGACGCGGCTCAAGGTCGACGACATGGCGCATCAGCACCACATGCTGCTCATCGAGCCTCCGCAGAGGGAACGCTCCGTCGTCGCCGTCGTTCCGGGATCCGGCTTTGCGCGCATCGTGCGAGAGCTCGGTGCCGAGACGGTCGTGACGGCCGAGCGCCCAAGCACCGGCGACCTCCTCCTCGCAATCAACAAGTGCATGAGCGATTGCGTCTACCTTCTCACGAACGACGCCGATCTCGTCCCGGCGGCGAAAGAGGCCGCATCGCGCGCCTCCAAGGAGGTGCACGTCGTCGAAACGAGTGACATCGTTCAAGGAATTGCGGTGCTCCTCATGATGCGCAACGAACCATCGCCGAGCCGGGAACGCATGCGCGAGGCTGCGTCGCGCAGCCACGGGGCCCGCCTCGTGCTGGCAGACGGTGCACCCGAAGCATTCTTCGACGGCAGGAGCGTCAGAGGCGAGACGATCGCGCAAACCGCACGGACCGTAGTTGCCGAAATGCGTAACGGAAACCGAGGGCTCGTTACCCTTTACTATGGTGGGGGGCAACGGGAGAAGGACGCACAGCACATGAGCGAGGAGCTTCGCGCGACCGATACCGGGCTCGAGGTCGAGTACTACTACGGTGGAATGAAGAACGCTGAGTATTGGATCGCTTTCGATGAATAAACCGCGCATTGCGGTCGACGCGATGGGCGGCGACCACGCTCCTGAGGAAATCGTCGCCGGCGTGCTGCTCGCGGCGGCGGAGACAGACGCTGAGGTCATCCTCGTGGGCGACGAGCCGCGAGTGCGCGCGCTGCTGCATGGCGAGGCGGCGCGGCGAATTACCGTACAGCATGCGCCGGAGACGGTTCCGATGGAGCAACACGCGTCACAGGCGCTGCGCTCCGCCGACCGCACTTCGCTCGGTATCGCGATCTCACTCGTGAAGGAGGGGCGCGCCGACGCCGTCGTCTCGGCTGGAAACAGCGGCGCGTTTCTTGCGATCGCGCTGATAAAGCTGCGCACGATCGAGGGCATAGCCCGTCCCGCTATCGCGACGGTTTGGCCGGCGCTCAACGGCCCGATGGTGCTGCTCGACTCGGGTGCGAACGTTGATTGCCGTCCCGAGTGGCTCGTGGAGTTCGGCATCATGGGCTCGGCATACGCGCGAGAGGTACTTGGCATCACAAGCCCCCGTGTCGGTATTCTCTCCGTTGGGGAGGAGCGCACGAAGGGAAATCAGCAGACGCTGGAGGCTGCGAAGCTCCTCGACGAAGCGCCGGTGCGTTTCATCGGGAACATCGAGGGCTCCGATCTCTTTCACAACGTCGCCGACGTCGTGGTGACGGACGGGTTCGTCGGCAATGTCGTGCTCAAGGCGGGCGAGGGCGTCGCCTCCGGCCTCAGTAAGGTTTTGCG
>JASHTE010000284.1 GCA_030040695.1 Vulcanimicrobiota bacterium
AGGAGCACGTCGTTCGGCCGAGGATGCTGCGATGCGTCATCGTCGACGCTTGGCCGCAGAAGCGCGAGGTCGGGCTCGGGTTCGCTGTTCGGCGGTAAACCCACTGGGCTTTGGGCCGAGATACTCGCCACCTCGTCGCTGAGCCCTCTGAAAAACGCGCGCTGCAGCTACTCGGCCGGCAATCTGTAAACGTCGCCGAGGCGCGCGGCGATGGCGTCGGGAAGTGCGCGAACGGCCTCGACGAGCGCAGCGAGCGTGTCTTCCTTTTTCGCCGAGAGAACGTCGAGTGCGGCACCGACGCCGAGTGCGAGCTGCGCGATGCTCTCCGACTCGTCCGGCGCGTACGCCTCACCCGATCTCTTCGGGCCGAGCACGAGCGCGCCGACGAGCCTTCCTCGCGCAACCATCGGATAGGCGAACTCGCCACGGAGCGCGCTCGCCGCCGCGTGCAAGTCGAGCACCTCGTGCCACGTACGCAGAGCCACGATTGCGGGATCGTTCTCGCCCGCGATGCCGTAATGGCCCGCGCCGTCATCGAGCGCGATCGTAACGAACGAGGCGTCGGCGTGGGCCTCCAGTACCGCGCGCGTGCGCTCCAAGAGCGTCGCCTCGTCGGTGATATACGCCGCCTCGCGTGCGAAGGCTCGGATCGCGCGCTGATCCTCGTGACGCTTTCGGAAGAGAACGTTGTCGAGGACGTGTTCGACGCGTACGTGGATGAAACGCACCGAGAGCCCGAGCGCGAGTGCCAACGCAGCGCTCACGGCGATGTTCGCGGCTGGACCCGCCGCTCGCGCCCATTCCTGCACTGCCCATTCGACGAGCACGAAGGCACCCACGATGACGATCGAGACGACGGTGAAGACCGCGGCACGATTGACGACGAACGTGATGTCGAGGAGCCTGCGGCTGAGCAATGCGTACGTGAGGCCGAGCGGCGCAACGAACGTCGCCGCATCGACGACGACGTGCCAGAGGCCGTAGTCGGGAGTTCGAGTGACGAGCCACAGAATTCCACCGATGAGCATTACGACGTAGAGCGTGCCGAACGAGAGCGCGGCCCACGTGAGGCGCTGCCGCTCGGCTCCGCGCGTGGCGGCGAGCGCGGCGAGAACGCAGAGCAGCGGGGTGAGGAACGGCAGCATCGCGGTTGCAAGCGGCCAAAATGGTGACGACAGGGCTGCGTAGGGATCGAGATTGCCGGTCCACGTGCCTACCGCGACGACGCCCGCGGCAAGCATCCAAAGTGCCGCCGCTCCGTAGGCGCACGCTGCAAGCGTTTTACGCAGCGCCGAAGGCGGCTGCGCAAAGAGGAGAGCGTAGGTTGCGAGCATCGCTATGCTTGCTGCAAGGAATACAAAGCCGGCGATACCGAAAGCGAGGTCGAGCGCCGCCAGCGGGCTTACCCAATTCCCCGGCTCGAGGTCGATTCCGAGAACGAAGAGCGCGAGCATGAGCGCCAGCACGCGCGCCTGTGCGCTCGCAGGCGATCGCCACGTAAAGAGCAGTGCAAAGAGCAGGATCCACGCCATCGACGCGAAGACGACCCAATTGTCCCACGGGGGTATCGCCCGCCGATCGTTGACGAGCGTGACCGAGCGCTGCGCGTGGTCGCGAGTTACGTGGAGCGTAACTCGCGTACCGTATGGGATGACGTGCACCCAGACGTACCGTTGCGCCGGCGTCATTGCGCGAGCATCGACGAGATCGCCTGGCCGCAGCACGGCAGCGTTGCTGTTCGGTTCCACCGAGAGGACGCGCTCAACGAACGGCGTCTTCGTGGGGCCAAAGCGGGCGCCAAGATCCGTATTCTCGACGAGCATGATGCGCAGGTCGAGTATCAGCGTGAGCGCGGCGAGCGCGCATGTTGCAAAGAGCAGCCGCTGCCACGCACGGTCGCTCACCCGATCGCCTCGGCAGCGGCGGCGAGCGTCTCGTCCACGTCCTCCGCCGTGTGCGCCGTCGAGAGGAACATCACCTCGTTCACCGACGGCGGCAACAGTATGCCGCGCTCGCGCATGGCGCGGTAGTACGCCGCGTAGTTTGCTTTGTCTGCCGCGCGCGCGTCGTCGTAGTTGCGATTCGGCGGCCCGGCACGAAACGCGAAATCGACGACGGACTCGTCGTGCACGACGGCGTAAGGCAAGCCGCGCTGGGCCAGGATCGAACGGAAGCCGTCGGCAAGACGCAGGGCTAGCGACGACATCTGCACGTAGCATTCAGGCTGCGCTTCGAGCAGATCCAGCACGCGGTGGGCCATCGAAACGCCGAACGGATTACCCGCGTGCGTTCCGCCCGTGAAAACGGGACCATCCGGCGCGAGCATCGCCATCACTTCGGCGCGCCCGCCGAACGCGGCGATCGGAGCGCCACCGCCCATGATCTTCCCAATCGACGTCACGTCGGGCGTGACGCCCTCGCGTCCTTGCGCACCGCGCAGGCCGAGGCGCGGCCATGTAATCACTTCGTCGAAGATCAGAAGCGCCCCTGAACGATCGCAGCGCTCCCGTAATCCTTCGAGAAATCCGGGCATGGGCCGCACCCATCCCATATTGCCGCATACCGGCTCGACGAGCACCGCCGCGAGCGCACCCTCACGTCCACGGAGCAGCGCGTCGACGGAATCGAGATCGTTGTAGCGCGCGATTGTCACGTCGCGCGCGACGCCCTGCGGAATTCCGCTACGCTGCGCGTCGGAGGTCTGCGCCGAGGCGCCTGCGTCGAGCAGTGCAAGGTCGAAGTGCCCGTGATAATTTCCGGCAAACTTCAAGACGAGATCGCGTTGCGTGAAGGCGCGCGCGACGCGCACCGCGCTCATCACCGCCTCGCTTCCGGTCGTGACGAAGCGTAGGCGCTCCATCGACGGCAGCGAGCCACGGATGCGCTCCGCCAACCGCACCTCCTCGGGGTATGTCGCGCCCCAAACAAGGCCGCCGCGCGCGAGCTCGTCGAGCTTGCTCACGAGTGCAGGATGCGTGTGGCCGAAGAGCAGCGGCCCGTAGCCCATCACGTAGTCGATGTAACGGCGACCCATCTCGTCGAAGGCATATGCGCCCTGCGCCGATGACTGCACGAACATCGGCTCGCCGATCGACCACCCCGAGCGGACCGGCGAGTCGCAGCCGCCCGCGAGCACGCCGCAGGCGCGCTCCGCGGTATTGGCGAGAGTACGCATCGGCTGCGATTTCGGTCGCATACGGGGCCGCGCCTTTGGGGTTACGAAGTGGTACGGCAATGCCGACCGCTCAAATCGAGATCGCCCCGCAGACGAACATCAAGGAACTCGTCAAGCTGCTGCCCGTCGCTACCGACGTGCTCAAGCAGTTCGGCCTCGGCTGCCCCGGCTGCGGTGTGAGCGGTTACGAGACGATCGAACAGGGAGCGCGTTCTCACGGTTTGCGCGTCGAGCCGATTCTCACCGCTCTCCTCGTTGCCCAGCAATCAGGAAAGGTCCCAGCGATCGCGGAGGCTGATCGCATGCCGCAGCGGCGCGCGCCTGGCGCTTTCACCGGACGCGCGAATATCGCGCACATCGTTCCGGTGATGTCGGGAAAGGGCGGCGTCGGTAAGTCGCTCGTTACTGCGCTCATCGCGCTCGGGCTCCGCCGTAAGCACCTGCAGGTCGGGATTCTCGACGCCGACATCACGGGACCGTCGATTCCGAAGATTTTCGGTTTGCGGACGCCGATGCGTATCGAACCCGATCCGCACCGCACGAACGCACAGGGGCAGCCCCAGCCGCTGATGACGCCGGTGCTCTCACGCAGTGCCATCGAGATCGTCAGTGCGAACTTGCTCACCGAACAGGAAGACACGGCCATGGTGTGGCGCGGGCCGATTCTTTCCGGCGTGATTCGGCAGTTCTACGAGCAGGCGACGTGGAGCGCTCTCGACTTTCTCCTCGTCGATCTTCCTCCGGGCACGTCGGACGCGCCGCTGACGATCTTACAATCGCTCGACGTTGACGGCGCCGTGCTCGTAACGATGCCGCAGGCGCTCGCGACGATGATCGTGCGCAAGTGCGCGAATCTCATTCACCAGTTGAAACGCCCGATTCTCGGCGTCGTCGAAAACATGTCGTACTTCATCGCTCCCGACACCGGGACGCGTTATGAGATCTTCGGCCCTTCGTACGCCGAAGAGGTCGCGACCCTCGCACAGGCGCCCGTCCTCGCCCGCATACCGATCGATCCGCGAAAAGCCGCACTTGCAGACGAAGGGGCCGTCGAAGAGATCGACGACCCCGTTTGCGACACACTCGCGAGCGCGCTTCTCGAAGCGGTTTCAGCCCACCCGAAACCGCCCGAGACGATCTCGCTCATTTAATGGAAGCTCTGATGTAGTTCGTGTCTTCCTAGCAGCAGTGGTGCGTGTGCCCCTGAGCGTCGCGCCATGTGCGCTGGCTCTGCGGCGTGTTCTGCCAGTGATGCGAGTTGTAATAGCTCGCCGCGCCCGCGCTCACATAGTGGATGTGACCGGCGCTGTCGCGCCAATACGGACGATGGTGGCTATCGTAATAGATCGCCCCGATGATCAAGGCTGCGGCGGCCGCGTAGGCGGCGGCGCTTTGGGCGCGTACCACCTGCGGCATCGATGTGATGATAAGCGACGGCAAGAGCGCTGCGAGAATGAGGCGACCCAGTGCTTTCTTCATGAACATCAACTCCTATAAAGAGAGCAGGTAAAGAGAGCAGGAATGCGAGCACTCCTGATCTACCCGTTGCTCTGAAAAATCCAACATCCTCCGTGCCCGCTCAACGGCACTCGAAGACGATGCGACCCGCCTTCCACGTTTGCAGAACACCACACGAGCGGAAGCTTCCTTGCTCGAGCGGGTCGCGGTCGAGCACGACGAGATCCGCGACGAGACCGGGTGCGAGATTGCCCGTCTCTTTCTCCGCATACGCCAAGCGCGCTGGGTTAACGGTATAGGCAGTGAGTGCTTCATCGACTGTGAGACGCTGCGACGCTTCGTGGTGCGCGATCGCGGCCTGCATTCCCGCGAGCGGATCGAGCGGGCAAACCGGCGAGTCGTCGCCACCGCAGAGCACGATGCCCGCGCGCGCGATGCTCGCGAGCGGGTTCATCGCGCGCATTCGCTCGGTCCCGAGACGCCGCTCGTACATACCGCCGCTTCCTCCCCATTGCGCGTCGAAGAGCGGCTGCATCGAAAGATAGATTCCCATACGCGCGCATGCGTCGACGTGCGCCGGGCTCGCGCATTCGAAGTGCTCGATAAAGTGACGCGTCGCTCGCGGCGACGGGCGACCGTTCAGCACGCGCTCCCATGTGCTGACGCACTGCCCGATTGCCGCGTCGCCGATTGCGTGAACACCCGCCGCTATCCCGCACCGCTCCGCCTCGCTGAAAAACGCGTAGAGATCGGCATCGCGGAGGCGCAGGCTTCCGCGCGATGCATCGTCGGCATACGGCCGCCCGAGCGCAGCGGTTCGGCTTCCGAGCGAACCGTCGAGCATCACGTCGCCGCCAATGTAGGGTAGGCCGAGCTCCTCCGCGAGCGCGGGTTCGGGCTCGCAAATCTTGGGATATATGCGCGCCGGAAGCGCCCGCAGTGCGTCGATTTCGTGCGCGTACTGTTCGCGTTCGAAGCCGTAGAGCTGCGCGTGGAGATGCAAGGCGCCGCGCGAGAGCGCGAGTGCGACGGCTGCGCGCTCCGCCTCCCGCCGCTGCGCGAGCGGCATCGCCTCGAGGAAGCGCCCTTGCGCGGTCCAGTTGGCAGCGAGTCTCAGGCGTCCGGTCGGAGCGCCTCGCGCATCGAGCTCGATTCCCTCGAGGTTCGCGGGCAAGGCGAGCCACTCGAGTGCCGCGCGGTTGACGACGCACGAATGCCCATCGATGCGCGTGAGCATTGCGCGTCTGCCGGCGTGAAAGCGCTCGAGCGGCCGTGCGTCGGCGGTTCGGCCGTCGCTCCAGAGCGCGTCGTCGTATTGTCCGGCAAGCACGACGCCGCCATCGTTCGGAATGCGGGAAACCGCATCGAAAAAGGCCTCATAGCTCGTCGCGCCGCTCAAGTCGCGCACGCCGAGAAAGTATCCGGTGTCGGTGAGATGGACGTGCGCATCGGCGAAAGCGGGTAGAACGGTTGCGCCCGCCATATCGATCCGCTCGACGCCGACGCCGGCGTCCTTCGGATCGAGCGATGCGATACGGCCGTCGGCGATTATGATCCCGCCATGACGGACGAAGCGGTGCTGTTTTGCATCGAAGCGGTAAACGCGAGCATTCTCGAGAAGGCGCATCTATGGAACCTTTAGTGCGAGAGTACCATGCGCGCGGCTAAGGTTCTTCTCGGACTGGCGACGGGATGTACGCTGGGCTACCTCGGAGCACGCACGTACGAAGCGCTCTGCGAGCTGCGCGCCCCCGAGCGTAGCCCGAAGGACGATGCGGCGAGTTACGGCCGCACACGGCGCGCGCTCGAAGTCGCCGATACACTACGCGGTCTCTGTGGTGCGATCGCGCTGGCATATGGGCCCCTCGGCGAGCGCGTCGACCGTGTGACGCTCCATGCGCCGCCCTGGCTGCGTCCAGCGCTCTTCGTCGCGCCGCTCTCTCTCGGCGGCGCCGTGCTCGAGCTTCCGGCGTCGTTCGTCGGCGACTACGTGCTCGAGCGGCGATACGGTCTCACCGAGCAGTCGCCGGAGGCCTGGCTCTCCGACTACGTAAAAGGCGTACTCGTTTCGACCGCCATCACGACGTTCGCAGCGTCGCTGCTCGGGGCAGCGGTGCGCAGGACGCCGCGCTGGTGGCCGCTCTTCGCGACGCTCGGCGCGCTGCCGCTCTTCATCGCAGGCAGCATCGTCGTGCCGGTGTACGTTCTGCCCCTCTTCAACACGTTTGTAGCGCTGCAGGGCCCGCTCGAAACGCGCCTTCGCGCGCTCGCGTCGCGTTACGGCGTCGGCGACGCAGAGATCCTCACCATGGATATGAGTCGGCAGACCCGCAAGGCGAACGCCTTCGTCACCGGCATCGCCCACACGCACCGCATCGTCCTCGGCGACACGCTCGTCGACAAATTTCCCGGCGATGAGACCGAGTTCGTCGTCGCTCACGAGCTCGGGCACTACGTCTCCAAAGACGTGTGGCGCCTCATCGGGCTCGGAGACGTGCTCGCCGGTGCGCTCTTCTTCATCGCAAATGCCGTCAGTGGCCCACGGAGCGGGATGCGCGACCGTCCGATCGTTCTCGCGCGTCTCTACGCCACCATGCTCTTCGCGACGCAACTCTTGCGGCCGTTGCTGTTCGCCTTCACCCGCTCTCGCGAGGCCGCTGCCGACCGCTTCGCCGTCGAGGCGACGCGCAATCCTCGCTCCGGCGCGGCCGCCTTTCGCCGCCTACGCGAGCAGAATCTCGCAGAAGACGAAGTGCCGCTGTGGTACGAGCTCTTCTTCAGCTCCCACCCGTCGCTGAAGTCACGGATCGAGACCCTCGAAGCCATGCCGCCAACTCCGTCTTCCGCGTAGTCGTATCGCCGCTCAACTCGGTGCGGAACTCGCCGAAACAACCAAACGCCTCGGCGAACGCATCGTGCTTGTGAATCGACTCTTCGTTTCGCTGGCTCGCAAAGAGAAAGTCGTCGTCGCCGAAGCTCTCGTACGTCTCGAGCGTGCGAGCGACGATCGCACGGACGACGTCTTCGACGAAGCGCGGGTTGCGATGCGCCTTGTTGACGACGAAGTACTCGTCGGGTCGTTTCAACAGGTCGTAGGTCTCGCTCGACATCGCGCCTTCGACGATCTCGACGAGGTCCTCGATACGAACGGTGGAGAGCCGCTCGTTCGACGTGCCGAGGAGCACGGTGCCGCGGCCGCGCTGATTGTGCGTCGCGCTCGGCACGACCTCGAGCACGCGCTGCGCCTGCGCCTCGCTGAACCCGGCATCGCGAAGCTCCTGAAAGGAACGCTCGCGGATCATTCCCTGCGCGCACGGACAGGCCGTCATACCCTCGGCCTCGACCCCGACGGCGCGTCGCGCTGCGTGCCTGCTCGCGTGCGCGATGCCGACGAGCGTGTACGTCTCCTCACCGCGCTTCCCGCTGACGGGCGTCCAGCGCTCCAGGGCGAAGTCGGCCCGCAATTGCACTTCAGCTTCGTCCGCCTCCTGCGTCGCGACGATTTCGCGCGCAACGCTCTCGGCGAGTCGCTCGATGGGCATCGCCGGCTGCTCTCGCGCGAGAACGTCGAGCGTCGCTTCCTCGAGATTCTCAACGAAGCGCGACATATGGACGCCGGAGCGATCGCCGCGAAGATCTGCGACCATCGAGAATTCGCCATTGAAGACACCGCTTTTCCCGTCGACATCGAGGCGAAGGATGCGCCGCACGCGTGCGACGCCCGCTCGATTCAGCGCGATGCGCACGTCGGGAATCTCCCGCTGGCGATCGGTGCGAAAGCGCAATCCTTGCTCGACCCTCCGGATGGGCGTTCCGTTGGTAGCGCGCGGAGGCTCGCCGTACGCAGGCGCGATCTCGGCGAGCGGCACGAGGTTATACGGGCGCTGCGCCAACTGCGGGTGAATCCAATCGTCGAAGACGAGCAAGTCGATGTCGATCGGCCTCGCAGCAAGGCGCTGCATCGAAGCGCGCCCGACCGCCCGCTGGAGCTCGCCGAGTCGCACGAGGAACGCCGCGCGATCCTCCTCCGTCTCGAGTTCCGCTGCAACGTTGAGGAAGGGCGGGCCCTCGGCTCCCTCCGCGGCCGGGCTTTCATAGAACGCTGATACCGCCGATATGCGCGCGCGCGAGCGCAACCGCTGGAGCGCAGCGAGGATGTTCGCCCGCCGATCGCCCAGGTTCGAGCCTATGCCGAGAAAGACGCGATGCATGACGCTTTCATCTTCGCGAAGGACCAACGCCTGTCATCGCGTATCGGCAAAGAGCCGATGAGCGACTCCAACCTCTACCCCTACGTGCTTGAGCCGAAGAAAGCACCTGCGATCTGGGGCGGCGAGCTCTGGCAGTGTTGGGACGAGAACCCCGTGCGTAACGGACCGCTCGCAGGCAAGAGCGTCGCGGACCTTCGCGCGATGCTCGGCGCACAGTTGCTCGGCTCGATCGACCCGCATAGGCTCTTCCCGATTCTCACGAAGATTATCACGGCGCACGACTCCCTCTCGGTGCAAGTGCATCCGGACGATGCATACGCGCAACGCGTCGAGCATCAGCCCAACGGGAAGACGGAGTGCTGGTACATCATGTCCGCGGAGGCGAACGCGCAGCTCGTGCTCGGATGGACGCGCGACACGTCGCGTCGCGAATACGAGCAGCGCGTCGCCGACGGCACGCTCGCTGAGCTCCTGCGCCACGTTCCGGTGCGCGCGGGCGACGTCTTCTATCTTCCCGCTGGAACGCTCCACGCGATCGGTGGCGGTATCGTGCTCTTCGAGACACAACAGGCGAGCGATCTCACCTACCGCATCTTCGATTGGAATCGCCTTGGCACGGACGGCAAACCACGCCCGCTCGCCGTTCAAAAGGCCGCAGACGTTCTCAACTACCATCGCGGAACCGCGAGCGCAGCCGAGACGATCTCGTACACGTTCGAGTCGCTCGAGCGCACGGCGCTCATCGCCGATACGCACTTCATCGTCGAGCACGTCGTCGCTCGCGAGGAGCCGGCTTCCCTTGCAACGCATGACTGCCCGCTCGTCATGATGCCGCTCGACGACGCCCTCGTGCTGCAATCATCGAACGAAGAGGTGACGCTCGAACCGCACCTGACGGCGCTCGTTCCTGCGGGCGCGCAGCGCTGCTCGGTGCGAGCTGCAGCAGGCGATGCCGCAGCGTTCATGCTGGTGACCCCTCCGCCGAGCGCCGACTTCCTCGACGCGCAATTGCTCGCGGCGGGCATCGATCAAAGCCGCATCGAGCGATTCCTGGAGCAATTTTGAAGCTCGGCGGCGTCGAAGCGGAGGCCCTCGCCGAACGGTACGCAACGCCCTTGCTCGTCATCGATCTCGGCGAGGTGGATGCCGCAATCGCGCGCTGCCGTGCAGTCTGCGATCCACACGGCATCGAGATCGCGTACGCTGGAAAGGCGCTGCTCGTCGTCGCGTTCGCGCGCTTCATCGCTGAGCGCGGTTTGAATCTCGATGTCTGCTCGATCGGAGAACTCGTCACAGCCGAACGTGGAGGAGTTCCGGCGGAACGCATCACGCTGCACGGCTGCGGGAAGAGCGACGAGGAGCTCGAGGCCGCGGCTGCAGCACGTGTCGGCCGCATCGTCGTCGACGGCGTCGAAGAGCTCGAGCGCCTGACGCACGTCACGCGTTCGAAAGCACCGCTTCGCGCCTTGCTGCGCTTGAACCCGGGTGTCGAGGCGCACACGCACGCGTTCGTGCGCACCGGTGGTGAGGATACGAAGTTTGGAATCACGCCGCGCGACGAGAGTGCCGCACGAGCGATTCTGCGCAATGCAAACGGGCTGCGCTTTGCCGGCCTCCACGCCCATATCGGTTCGCAGATTTACGAACCCGGAGCGTATGTCGCGGTCGCCGAGGCGCTCGTCCAGGCGTCGGCGCGCTTCGCACGTGACGGGTTTGCCACCGAAGAGATCGTGATCGGAGGCGGCTTCGGCGTAATGACCGACCCCGACCGCCCAAACGAGCGCATCGATTTTCGAGCGACGATCGACGCGGTCGTATCCGCGGTCGCCGCCGCTGCCGCGCGCGTCCGCGTTCCGCCGCCACGTCTCGGAATCGAGCCGGGGCGCATGCTCGTCGGACCCGCCGGGACGACGCTCTACCGGGTCCGCGCGGTGAAGCGCCAGGCACGACGCACCTTTGTCGTCGTCGACGGCGGCCTCTACGAGAATCCGCGCCCGGCACTCTACGGCGCCTCGCATCACGTCGTCGCCGCCTCGCGGCCGAACCTCGATCTTCAAGAGGTTGTGCTGTGCGGGCGCTCGTGCGAGAATGACGTCCTCGGCCGCGCGATGCTTCCGAGCTCGCTGCGTGAAGGGGATCTCGTCGCGATGACCGTCACCGGCGCCTACACCTACAGCATGGCGAGCAACTACAA
>JASHTE010000285.1 GCA_030040695.1 Vulcanimicrobiota bacterium
AAGGCGACGATCTACTCGCCGGTCGACGGCACGATCGTCAATCGTAATCTCAACCCCGGTGAGTACCCCGGCTCTCGCACGATATTCGTTATTCAAGAGGACGATCAAGTGTGGGCGGAGCTCAATGCTTCGAGCGCCGACGTCTTCAAGATCACGAAAGGCTCCCCCGTAGCGATGACGGTTCCCGGTAATGCCGCGGTTCATTACCAGGGTACTGTCGTCGGCGTTCTCGGCCAGGTATCGCCCGGGTCGACGAACTTCACGGTGAAGGTGCTGATCCCGCACGCGAACGGCAGATTGGTTGCCGGGCTTCCGGTGACCGGCACGATCGCGCTTACCCCAACCACGGGTATCGGCGTTCCGACGACTGCATTCCTGGACGACTCGCACTCGACGCTGCTCTATGTCGGAGCGAACAATACCGCGGAACTTGCGAAGGTGACGGAGATTGCCAGCGACGGCACGACGTCGATCGTTACGGGAGTCCCGGCGGGAACGAAGGTGATCAGCAACGGTCAGCTTGGATATACTGCCGGGCAGTCCCTGAGCGCAGTCGCCTTGCCCTCGAACAACGCGTCCCAGCACCACGGCCGCTTTTAGGGTTCTCTAGCCCTTCCCCATGCGCATAACGCGGCTCTTCGTCAACCGGCCAACGCTGGTTTTCGTGGCGCTGGTACTGGTCGCTATCGTCGGCGGAATCTGCTATGCGACACTCGTGAACCAGAACTTTCCGAACATCGACTTTCCGACGGTTTCGGTGCGCGCGAGTTACCCCGGCGGATCGCCCACCGAGATTCGTGATGCGATCGTGCGCCCGCTCGAAGATGCGGTCGCGGGCGCGCCCAACCTCGATCACATGACGACGACGATCGAGAACGGCCAGGCCTCGATTAGCGCGACCTTCACGTTGACCTCGAACCTGACGACCGACCTCGTCGAAGTACAGCAGCGCGTGCAATCGGCGGAAGGGAATCTCCCGAGCGACCTCACGCCACCGACAATCCAGAGCTTCGATTCCAGTGAAGCACCCGTCGCTACGCTCGTGGTCAGCTCACAGTCGCTCACGGGGGCCGCTCTCTCTGCGCTCGTCAACAACAACATCGTTCCCGCGCTCGAGCAAGTGCCCGGCGTCGCTAACGTCAACGCGAACGGCGTGCTGACACCCGCTATCGAGGTCTACGTCGAGCCGAGCAAGCTCACGGCCTACGGGCTAACGCTTCCGGATATCACCTCCGCGGTAGGCAACAACAACGTTCGAGCACCCGGAGGAATCGCTTACGAGCCAGATCGGGAAACCTCGATCGATATTCGCGGCGACACCGAGACGGCGCCACAGGTGGGGAACCTCTTTATCGCGGCAACCTCGGGCGGCACCGGCGCAAGCTCGCCGTTCTCGCCCACAGGAACGACATCAACCAACTCGGGCAACGGACTGCCGTCAACACCCTCTCCGACGCTTGTCTCCTCCTCGTCATCGGAGTCCGACTACAACGAGTGGAGCGTTGCACCACAGTATCTACGGGTTGCGGACGTTGCGAACGTCGTCGACGCATCGGAGCTCCAGCGTGTGTACTCCTACGTCAACAGCGAGAAGACGATCTCGCTCTCCGTTCAGAAGACGACCGGCGCGAGTGAGGTGACCGCCTCGAACGCTGTCATCGCAGCGTTGCCGCGCCTGCGCCTTGAGTACCCGCAGGTCAGCTTCGGCGTGCTGAACGTGCAGGCGAGTTACACCGAGCAGCAGATCGATGCCGTGTGGCACACGCTCGCCGAGGGCATTTTCTTTACGGGCATCGTGATGCTGTTCTTTCTGCGCTCCTGGCGCAACGCCATCGTCGTGCTGGTCGCAATCCCCACATCGCTCCTCGTCACGTTCACGGTGATGAAGGTCGTGAACTTCACGATCGATACCGTATCGCTGCTCGCGATGACGCTACTCATCGGCATCCTCGTCGACGACTCGATCGTCATCCTCGAAAATATCAAACGACACGTCGAAGGAGGAGAAGGGGCGCGCACGGCCGCGATCCTTGGGCGAACCGAGATTGGCCCCGCCGCCGTCGTCATCACGCTCGTCGACGTCGTCGTCTTCGCGCCGATCGCGTTTCTCCCGGGAATTACGGGACGCTTCCTCGCCGAGTTCGCGCTCGTCGTCGTGACGGCAACGCTAACGTCCCTCGCGGTCTCTTTTACGATCACGCCGGCACTCGCCGGCAACTGGTCGATGCTCTCGAAGTGGCGGCCGTGGAAGATCATCGACCGGTTTGGGAACGGTTTCGAGCGGGTGCGCGAGTACTATGCGGCGCGTACGCTGCCATGGGCGCTCGAGCACCCCTGGACTGTTTTCGGTGTCAGCGGACTCCTCGTGATCGGCGCCGCGCTGCTCTTGCCGCTCCACGCGATCGGCATGGAGTTCATGCCGTCAGTCGACCGCGGGCAGATTACCGTGAGCGTCACCTATCCAACTGGGACCCCGCTCGTCAAGGTCAACGCAGCGATTGCTGCGCTCTCCCGGCTGTACGCCACCGAGTCGCCGGAGATTCAATCGGTGCAATCGACTGCAGGCTCAGAGCAGCAAGGCTTCGGCGGGTCGCTCAATATCGGCTCCGACGGTCAGCTGACCGTGAATCTGCAGCTCAATCATCAGCACTCGACCGACTGGTGGACGCAGCAGCTCGGTGCGCAGGGGCGGAGGATCGCGGTTGGGGCACAGGTAGTGGCGATTCCCGCGACGGGGACGGCCGGAGGGAACTCGCAGCCGATTGACTATCTCGTCGAGTCGCTCGACGACGAACCCGAAAAATACGCACCTACAATTCTCCAGGTGCTCAAGAACACGCCCGGTACGCAAAACGTCACGACTTCGGGCGGCAGCCTCGCCCCTCAGGTCGACGTCGTGTTCAACCGCGAGCGCGCGCGCGCGCTCAACGTCGATATCGGTACCGCGGCAAATGCGATCCGGGCGAGCTTCGGCGGCTCGCTCGCGACACAGTTCGACACGGTAAACGGCATCAAGTACGTGCAGGTGACGTACCCGCTCGACGCGATGACGAACGTGCAGTCAGTCCTGGCCGTGCAAGTGCGCTCCCTCGGCGGCAGTATCCTGAATGTCGGCGACTTTGCATCGCTCGTCGAGGATCCGGTCGAGCCGCTCATGACGAGGACGAACCGGCAAACGGTGGTCCACGTGAGCTCCAACATCGCTTCCGGCTTCTCGCTCTCGACCGTCCAGAGCGCCTTCATGCGGAATCTCGCCGCAGCGCATCTGCCATCGGGCGTCACCGTCACGCCAACGGCGGGAGGGCAGCAGCAGAACTTCGGCCAACTCGCCGGTAGCATCGCTGCGTCGCTCGTGCTCTCATCGCTCCTCGTCTACTTGTTGATGGTCGCTCTGTACGATAGCTTCCGTTTGCCGTTCATCATCATGTTCGCGGTGCCGGTTGCGGCGGTCGGGGCCCTCGGCTCCCTCTTTATCACGCACCAGACGCTCAACCTGTACTCTATGGTCGGCACCGTGCTCTTGATCGGCCTCGTCTCGAAGAATGGGATTCTGCTCGTCGATTTCGCAAATCATCGCGTGCGTGCAGGCGCCGACCGGGCGGCCGCGATTCGTGAGAGCGCGCGCGAGCGCTTTCGCCCGATCATCATGACGACGATGTCGATGGTCGCAGGGATGCTGCCGCTGGCGCTTGCACTCGAGGCCGGTGGTGCGCAACGCCAAGCGCTCGGTGTCGTCGTTATCGGCGGCCTCTTGAGCTCACTGCTCCTCACGCTCGTCGTCGTGCCGTGCGCGTTCGTACGCTTGGCACCGACGTACAGCGATCTCGTGCGTAAAGCGACACCCCGCACGCGGGCGAAACCGCGCCCGGCGGTGCGAATACCGGTATGAGGGGTACGGCATGGGCTTAACGCGGCTCTTCGTCCGGCGTCCGACGCTGGTCTTCGTCTTTTGCGCACTCGTGTTGCTCGCAGGCACGATCTCCGGGTTCGTGCTCGTGAAGCAGGAGTTTCCGAACTACGACGTCCCCACCATCGACATCTCGCTGACATATCCCGGGGCGCCGACGACCGAGATTCGCGACGCGATCGTTCGGCCGATCGAGGACCAGATCGCAGGCGCGCCCAATTTGCAGTCGATCGAGTCGGCGATTCAGCCGGGGCAAGCCGTGATCGTTGCACGCTTCTCGCTAAGCTCAGACCAAAATACCGACCTCGTGCAGGTTCAAGGACGCGTGGAGAATGCGCAGCACGAGCTCCCAAGCGACCTGCAGGCGCCCAGCGTCTCAATCTACGATCCGAGCCAAGCCGTTGTCGTCTCTCTCGTCGCAAGCTCGCAGAGCCTTGCTGCCGGCGACCTCGCCGCGCTCGTGACGAATAAGATCGTTCCCGCACTCGAGCAAGTCTCCGGCATCTCGTACGTCGTCGCGAACGGAGCCGTGACGCCCTCGATCCAAGTCGAGGTCGACCCGTATAAGATGTGGATGTCGGGTTACACGATCACCGACGTCGTCTCGGCGGTACAGAACGACAACGTGCGCGCGCCGGGCGGCATCGCCTACGCGCCGAACCGCGAGACGACGATCGACATCCGCGGCGACGTGCAGACACCGGAGACCGTCGCCGACCTTTTGTTGGGAGCGGGGATGGGCGCTTCGACCGGCTCGACGACGAGCGCCTACGGCACGACGCAGCGCCTCATGACGATCGGCGACGTCGCAACCGTGCGCGACGCATACGAGCCGCAGCGCGTCTACGCGTACACGCGTGGGATTCCGTCCATCACGCTCGATGTGCAGAAGGCGACGAACACGAGCGAGGTAGCCGCATCGCAGGCGGTCCTCAGCGTGCTGCCGCAGCTCGAGCGCGAGTACCCTGACGTCCGTTTGACCGTACTGAACGTGCAAGCGACCTATACGGAGCAACAGCTCTCGGGCGTCGTGCGCACGCTGCTTGAAGCAATCCTCTTCACCGGCATCGTGATGCTGTTCTTCTTGCGCTCGTGGCGTAACGCCGTCGTGGTGATGGTCGCGATTCCGACCTCGTTACTCGTGACGCTTGCCGCCATGAAACTTGCGAACTTCACGATCGATCTCGTCTCGATGCTTGCGATGACGCTCATCATCGGTATCCTTGTCGACGACTCGATCGTCGTGCTGGAGAACATCGAGCGGCATGCGGACGAAGGAGAAGAGCCGGAGGAAGCAGCGGTGCGCGGCCGGACCGAGATCGGTGTCGCAGCCATCGTCATCACGCTCGTCGACGTCGTCGTCTTTCTGCCGATCTCGTTCCTCCCCGGGTCGGTCGGGCTCTTCTTGCGCGAGTTCGGCCTCGTCGTGACCGTCGCGACGCTGACCTCACTCTTCGTCTCGTTCACCGTGACACCGTCGCTCGCTGGACGCTGGTCGCTCTTTTCAGAATGGCGGCCGTGGGCCATCATCGACCGCTTTACGCAGGCGTTTGTACGCGTGCGGCAATGGTACGTGAGCCGCGCGCTCGAGTGGGGTCTGAACAACGAGCGTCTCGTCATGCTGATTTCATTCGGCTCGCTCGCACTCGCGCTCTTGCTCATCCCGCTCGGCATCGTGGGCTTCGAGTACATCCCCGGCGTCGATCGCGGCGAGCTCTTTTTGACCGTCACCTACCCGACGGGCACGCCGCTGCAAACGACACGGCAAGGAATGCTCGCGCTTGAACGTCTCGTGAATCAGGATCCCGACGTGCAGTCGGAGACGGCGCTTGCCGGCGCCTACGAGGGCAACCTGGAAGGCTACGTCAACAACGGTGCAATCGGGCAGATGCACATCTTTCTGCGCACGAATCGTCGAATGTCGACGGCGCAGGCGGGCGCGATGCTCGTGCGCGAGTCGCGCTCGATACTCCCGCCCGATGCCCAAGTCGTCTCGATACCGGCGACTGCGACGACGGGCGGTATCCAGCAGCCGATCGACGAGGTCGTGACAAATCCACTCGGCGATCCCTCACCGTACGCGGCGAAGGTCTACCAGGCGCTCGCACAGACGCCGGGTGCGATTGACGCGACGACGACCGACAACCCCGACTCGCCGCAGGTCGAAGTCCTCTTCAATCGCGAGCGCGCGCGCGCGTTCGGCGTCTCCATCGGCACTGCGAGCGATGCGGTCCGTGCAGCATTCGGCGGAACGCTCGCGACGCAGTTCTTCACCGAGAATGGTATCAAAGATGTCCAGGTGATTTATCCGGAACCCGACCAGACCGATCTCTCTGCGATCGGTGAGATCCCCATTAGCGCCGGAAGCGGCTCCACGGTAACGGTCGGCGACGTCGCAACGATCGAGCGCGAGCCCGCACCGCCGCTGATCACGCGCATCAACCGACAGACGGTTGTCTACGTCGGCGCGAATCTCGCGAACGGCTGGGAACTCTCGAACGTGGAGCGCGGCTTCAACGCTCGCATCCGCGCCCTGCATCTCCCCTCGTACGTCACGGTGGCGCCGGTCGCGGGGGGCAATCAGGAGGCACTCGGTGACACGATCACCGGCATGTCGATCTCCCTTGCCCTCTCGGTGCTGCTCGTCTACCTTCTAATGGTGGCTCTCTACAATAGCTATCGTACGCCGTTCGTCATCATGTTCAGCGTGCCGGTTGCGGTAGTGGGCGCACTCGGCTCGCTCGCAATCACACATCAGACGCTCAACCTCTTCTCGTTCATCGGATCGGTGCTCTTGGTCGGCTTGGTGTCGAAGAACGGGATCCTCCTCGTCGATTTCGCCAACCGGCTGCGCTTGGAGAAACGCGACGAGGCCAGCGCCGTGCGTGAGGCAGCTCTCGAGCGGTTCCGCCCCATCATCATGACGACGATTGCTATGATTGCCGGCATGACTCAGCTCGCGCTCGCGCTCGATCCCGGCTCGCAAGCGGAGCGATCGCTCGGAACGGTCGTCATCGGCGGCCTCACGAGCTCGTTGCTGTTGACGCTGCTCCTCGTGCCCGTCGTCTACATGCGTTTCGCTCCGACGACCGAAGCGATTCGCCGCGCAGCCTCCCCCGAAACGCAGACGTAGCGAGCGACTCTTTACAGAGTCCTTACACGGAGCGGGGCGTGCGCGCTGCGCTTTGCCGCCTTCGAGAACGAACCCTACAGTGTGAGGGGAATCGCGGGAACACTCATTCTTGCCGCTGCGTTCGCGCTCGCCTCGGAGAGCGCAGCGCACGTGCGCTTCGGGATGGGCGACTTCAAGGCGTTCTATTGTTCCGCGCGCGTCCTTGCGGTGCACGAAGATCCATACGATACGTCGCCGCTTGCGCGGTGCGAACGGGAACGCGAGCCCTGGCCCCTCCTGGAGCTCAACAAGGGCACAGTCCTCCCCGCACCGCTCCCCGGATATGTCATTGCCGCGTTCCTGCCCTTCGCACTGCTTCCGTTCACCGTCGCATCGATGTTGTGGCTTGCGTTGCTCGTCGCTGCTACGATCGCGGCGTGCGTCCTTCTTGCGCGCGGCGGGGTTGCCGACGCGTGGACGATCGCGATCGGACTCTCTATTCTCGCGATCGAACAATCGCTTCCATTCGGTGAGCTTCCGCCGGTCGCGCTCTTCGGACTCGCGCTCGCAGTGTGGGGTGCGAAGCTGAATCGGCAGTGGGCGATAGCGTGTGGGATCGCGTGCACGTTCAGCGAGCCGCAGATCGGCGCGGCCGTCGCGCTCGCGGCGATGGGGCTCGGACGGCGATATGCACTTGCGGCTCTCACGGCAGTCGTTGTGCTCGCCCTCGTTTCGATCGCGGCGCTCGGCGTGCACGGCAATCTCGAGTACGCGAGCGTCGTCCTGCCGGCACACGTCGCCTCGGAGTTGCCGAATGTCGTGCAGTTTAGCCTTTCGGCGGTACTCTACCAGCTTGGTGCCACGAGCGGCGTCGCATTGCTCTGCGGGCGCCTCTCGTGGTTGATCGCGCTCGCGCTCGCATTCTGGTTCGCGCGTTCCGCAGCTGCGCGCAGGCAGCCCGAGATCGCGCTTCTGGCGGCGCCGGCCTTCGCAGTCGTGGGC
>JASHTE010000286.1 GCA_030040695.1 Vulcanimicrobiota bacterium
AGCTCTCGCGCGTTCGTCCGCGAGATCGCGACGGGCGCGATGCTGTGCTCGCGCATCTTCGCGCTCTGCAACTCGATCGAGAGGCTGATGTCGTAGCCGGCGTCGTCAAGGATATGAAGGTACTCTAGCGGCGCAGGTACCTGCTGCGGCGGCGCGACGCGGAAGGGTTGCAGCGCCTCCATCGTCACCACCCACGGCGAGATCGTCGTCGCAAACGACTTGCCGAGAAACGGCCCAAGCGGCTGATACTCCCACGCTTGAATGTCACGCGCACTCCAGTCGTCGACGAGCACGAGCCCAAAAATTTTCTCGCTTCCGGTAATAAAGCCAACCTCGAGCTCGATGTCGAGCATCGTGCTCGGGCCGAAGATGGGAGCCGATGCCTCCGCAGGCTTGCGTTGTCCCTTCGGACGCACGATCGGCGTGCCATCGATCACGATCGTTCCGCTGCGTCCGTGATAACCGATCGGCATCCATTTCCAGTTTGGAAGAAGCGGTTCGCTGTTCGGTCGAAAGATGCGGCCGAGATTTGCAGCATGGTTCTCCGACGAATAGAAATCGACGTAGTCGCCGATCTCGACCGGTAAACGCAGCGTCGCGTTCGTGCGATCGACGTAGAGCGACGGGTCGAGCGTTTCGCGTAAGACCGACCGTAGACGCGACCGCAGCGCGTGCCAGACGCTCTCATCTTCTGCAAGGAGCGGATTGAGCACGGGCGCTTGGAGAACCGCCGTATCGCAGACACCTTCGAAGAGCTTAGCCCGCGAGCCGTCGTGCAGGTCGAAGATGCGGTCACCGATCGCCACGCCCAGGTGCACGGCGCCGTCGCGTTCGAAGGCACCGTATGGAAGATTCTCGAGTGAGAAGTCGTTCACGCAGGCAACAAAACGCGCAGCGCGATCAAGTCCTCTACCGGCTCGGTGAAGCTGCAACTTCCGAAGCCGAGAAAGCGCCGGCGCCGCGTCTCCTCGAGCGTTGCGCGGTCGGCGACGAAATCGTGCCACGACAAGCCTCGCTCGTCGAACGCAAACGCCGATGCATCTTCTTCCGCGATGATCGCTCGCATCGTCTCACCGTCCAAGCCGGGTGCAAAGGCGGCGCCCGCAAGCACGTTGAGAAAGCCGTGCATCACGAATCCCGCAGCCTCATTAAAAGCGCGTACCGGGTGGTGCAGGCCCGCTGTGGCTTTCACGGGCACGCCGGCGTGCATCGCTGCGAGCAGAAAATCCGCGATCTCATGCACCGAGGGCGTCGCATCCGCGGTCACGCCTCCGCAGCGTACTTTCGCTGCGAATCCGCACTCGGCGAGCGCCTCCATCGCCTCCGCCACAACCGCCGATGAAACCTTGCGCGGCAGCTCGATCGCGACGGGCAGCCCCGGAGCGCGTTCCTCGAAAACTTTGCTCAACGCGCGAATTGCGCTGCGCACCGCTCCGACCTCGCATTCCGGTGGGCGCAGCGCTACCTCGTAGGCTTCCGGCCGCGTGTTTCGAAGCGGCTGCACGTTCGTGCCGTCGAAGAGTACGGTAAGTGGGAACACCGCGACGGACTCCGCCGTCGTTTGTAAAAGGTGTTCCAGACTTTCGACCTGCGCTGCGGGAACGATGAATCTGTTGAGCATCCAGGCGTAGGGACTCTGCCGTTGCCGTACGTACTCGGCGGCGGCCTTGTCGAGCGGCAGTACAGCCGGCGGGAAGAGACCGGCATAGTCGACGATCCCGGTCAAGGCTGAGACGACCGGAGGAGCAAGGGCGCAGCTCGGCATGGCGCGCTTCCTTCGACAGGGCAGCCTGATACGCTTCGCCAAGCCCTGTGGAAATGAGCACGGCAGCGCAGACGCAACCCCATCCGCTGGCACAGATCGACTGGGATCACGTCGAGTTCTACGTCGGGAACGCGAAGCAGGCGGCGCACTTTTACATGTCGGCCTTCGGCTTCGAGCAGGTTGCCTACGCCGGCCCCGAGACCGGCGTCAAGGATCGCGCGAGTTACGTCCTCGTCCAGAACGAGCTGCGCTTCGTCCTCACCTCGAGCTTACGCCCCGACGATGCGATCGCCGAGCACGTGCGCCTGCACGGCGACGGCGTCCGCGATGTCGCCATCCTCGTCGAGGATGCACGCGCGGCGTGGAACGCGGCGCTCAAGGGCGGCGCCGTCTCGCTCCTCGAGCCGACCCGCTTCGAGGACGCGCACGGTGCGCTCGTGCGCGCGACGATCGCCACCTACGGCGACACGGTGCACTCCTTCATCCAGCGCGACGGCTACCACGGCATCTTCGCGCCGGGCTACCAGGAGCAGCGGCGCGCGCTACCGGTGCGTGCACCCGGCCTGAAGGCTATCGACCACTGCGTCGGCAACGTCGGCTGGGGCGAGATGGATCGCTGGGGGGAGTTCTACCAGCGGGTCTTCGGCTTCTCGCAGCTCGTCTCGTTCGACGACCAGGACATCTCCACCGAGTACACCGCGCTGCGCTCGAAGGTGATGACCGATCCGCGCCACCGGGTGAAGTTTCCCATCAACGAGCCCGCCCAAGGCAAGAAGAAGTCGCAGATCGAGGAGTACCTCGACTTCTACCACGGGGCCGGCGTGCAGCACATCGCCATTCGCACCGACGACATCGCCGAGACCATTCGCGCCCTCTCGGCCAACGGTGTCGCGTTTCTCGAGACGCCGGACAGCTACTACGAGATGCTCGCCGAGCGCGTCGGGAGGATCGACGAGGCGATCGAGACGCTGCGGCACCTGCGCATTCTCGTCGATCGCGACGACCGCGGGTACATGTTGCAGATCTTCACCAAGCCCTTGCAGGACCGCCCGACGCTCTTCTTCGAGATCATCCAGCGCAAGGGGAGCCTCTCCTTCGGCAAGGGCAACTTCAAGGCGCTCTTCGTCTCCATCGAACGCGAGCAAGAAAAGCGCGGAACGCT
>JASHTE010000287.1 GCA_030040695.1 Vulcanimicrobiota bacterium
CGCTTCGTCGATCGTGTCGCCTCCGTAGATGTCGATAGCACGTCTCAGCGTTCCGTCCTGAGTGAAGATGTGCTTAGGGTCTTTCAACGAGGCGCCCTTGAAGAACGTAAACTTGAGGTGATCTCTGTACGATTCGCCGGTGCAGATACCACCGTCGTGATACCAACACGGAACGCCTCTCCATTTCCATTCTTCGGTGGCCTGCGGATCAGCCTCTTTGATGAGCTTGCGCACACGGGCGAGCGCCTTCCCACGCCAATCACCGAGCTCCGCGACTCTTTCGCTGATGCGCTGGGAGGGCGTCTTTGCCGATTTCTTGACCGTCTTCTTCTGCATCGTCTCGACCTTCGGGTCAGATCGCGAGGCGCCCTAGGATCGCCGGCCCCCAGTAGAACTTCGTGAAGTAATAGGTACCCACGCCGACGACGATCGCACAGAGCGCGCAAACCGCGACCGAGCCGGCTGCAAGCGCTCGGCTCGGCGATCGCCGCTCCGAACTGATGAACCATTGAGCGACGACGAGATTCGGCAGGTAGAACCAGAAGGCCATAAACACGTCGAACGGCCCGCGAAAGTTGTCCGTATGAAAAGCGCCGCCCGTCGTTATCAGCCAAAATCCGTAGTCCATGCGGTAGAGCCACGAGGCGATGACAAGGGCGAAGAGCCGAATCGCCCACGCTCGATGGTGCTGAAGGTCGCGCGCACGCGCGTAGCGATACGCCTGTACGGCGGCAAGGATGACGAGCGCGCCGTAGAGGCCGAAGCCGATATTCATCGGCGGACCGCCGATTGTTCCCTTGTCGAAGATGTAGGTCAATCCGCCGACACCCGCCGCAAGCGCAGCAACGATATAGACGCGGCCGATCCAACGGTGCACCACCGGAAGCCTATTGCGCAGCGGCGCGACGAGCTGAACGAAGCCGAGTGTGAGCAAGAGGCTCCCGGCGATGATGTGGGCGCCCATACCGCTCGTCGCGATCGGCGTGCGTGCGTCGTAGAGACCAGGCAGCGTGTCGTTCCAGTGCGCGAGCGCGCGCGTTACCCAATCGCCGATGTACGCAGCGAGGATATACATAGCAAACAGCAGCGAGCTCACCCAAACGACCGCCGCCAAACAGATGCCCGACCAGCGCACAGCAACCGAACTCATCCCTCCGGAAGATTCGCGCCGCGCCCCCCTTACCCGCCCCGATCGATGCGGGGCGCGGGTACGCGGGATCGAAGGACCAGGCGTTGAAGGCCCGGCGATGACAGAAAGGGAGAGTGAGTGATGAGTACCGTTGCGCAGCCGTTCGTTGCGGATGTAACCGAGCTCCGGCGCCGAGCGAAGGAGCACATGGAGCGGGGCCCGGTTACGGATAACTATCAGGGACACGTGCAGCACGCCATCGACCTATTGCAAGCGGCGCTAGCAACCGAGATCGTCTGCGTCCTTCGCTACACGATGCATGCGATCTCCGCCGTAGGCATTGACAGTGAGAGCGTGAAACAGGAGTTCGAAGAGCACGCCAACGACGAACGCCAGCATTTGGAGAAGATCGCCGATCGCATCAATCAGCTCGGCGGCACACCGAATCTCAATCCGGAAGGGTTGCATACGCGCTCGGTCACCGAATACGGCAATGCCGAGAAGCTCATCGATATGATCAAGGAGAACCTCATCGCTGAGCGGATCGCGGTGGAGCACTACCGCGACCTCGTACGGTACTTCAGCGACAAGGATCCGACGACACGTATCATGCTGGAAGGGATCCTTGCCCAAGAGGAAGATCATGCGGACGATATGCACGACCTGCTCGTCGCGCGGGAAGGGAAACCGTTCCTCGAGTCCTAGGTGTTGATTCCCGCGGCAGCGGTGCTTGCGACCTACGCGTTCACACGCTGAGCGAACGGACCGCTCAGTGCGCTTACGGCAAGTCCGGCGATCCCCGCGAAGAGCACCGAGCCCGAAATCACATCGGGCGACCACCAGATGCCGCCCATCGTCATGCCGAGGAGCACGAGCATCGCGGTCCAGTATGCGGCTGGAACGCAGAAGCCCGCCAGGTACCAGCGATACGTCGTTTGGTTGTTCGGGTCTAAACGAAACGCGTCCGCTACAAGGCCGGCGATGAGCGACGCAGCGATTACGGTAAGAAACTGCCCCGCGAAGTTGAGTTGCGCCGCGGCGATGAAGATATTGCCGACGACGAACAGCGTGGCGATCGCACCAAACGAGAGACGGATGCGCCGCGCCAGATACATGAAGAACCCGGTGATGAGCATGCTCTGGAGGATGACCGCGACGAGCCCGACCGCCTGTTTTTCGTATTGCAACGTGAGGAGCGTCAGCGTCCAATGCTGCGTGCTATACCACGTGATGGGAGCGTAGAATCCCTCAGCTTCACTCTGAAAGATGAACTGCGTTCCCCAGTGAATGAGCTCCATCATCGACGCCGCGCACAGGAGCAGCGGCAGCTGGGCGGCAAGCGAACGAGGCGGCATCGTCCGAATCAACGCGGACCGTATTGCTCCGGCAATGATAAGGAATGCCCCTGCGCCGATCATGAGATGGGTGGGGCTCATGAGCGCGTTGTAGGCCTGCTCGAATCCCCAGAGCGTGTGCTTGATCATATCCAACAGACCGCCAACGAGCGTGACGATGAGGCCGGCAACCGTCACATCGTATCCCACGGGCAGCGCGTGTCGCCACGGATACCCGCTCCGTGTGCCGTAGAGCGCCGCAATCCCGGTAAAGACGTAGGCGGCCAGCAGTCCAGCGTACAGTAGACCGTGCGCAGGCTCAAAGAACGTCTCTACGGTCGAGTGAAAATGATGCCAATCGTCTATGAAGATGCCACCCGAGAGCCACAGCGCCGCAATCGCCATCGACCAATCATAATACGGATTCGGCGGCGGTCTTTCGTTCATGCCGAAAGGGAGATTCGCCGCACTACGAGAACGGCCTTGCTCCCAATGCGCCGCTCTGCGATGATGCTCGCTCTTCTCTTGGTAGGATGCGATACGCTCGGTCGTTTGATCAACCCGGCGTTGCACGGCCGCTGGGTTAGCCCGAGCATGGTTACGCATGCGCCGCGCGCCTGGCCGTCGCCGATCCACGTCGCGGTAGCAGGTCATCCGCGCATAGAGGCACTCT
>JASHTE010000288.1 GCA_030040695.1 Vulcanimicrobiota bacterium
AGAATCATACGCCATCGCGATGGGATAGAGCAGCTCGTGGAGCGAGATCGCCTCCCCCGACTCGTAGCGCTCGTGAAAATCGTTGCGCTCGAGCATCTGCGCGACCGTCGTCTTCCCAGCGAGTTTGACGATGTCCGCGAACGAGAGGCGGTCGAGCCACTCGGAGTTGTAGCGAATCTTCACCCGAGTCAGGTCGAGCACGTGCGCCGCTTGTTCGCTATAACTGCGCATGTTTGCCTCGATCTCCTCGGCCGTGAGCTGCGGGCGCGTCACTTTCTTCCCACTCGGATCGCCGATCCGCGCTGTGAAATCGCCGATGATGAGCGTTACGTTGTGGCCGCACTCCGCGAAGCGCTGCAGCGCATGCAGCACGACCATGAAACCCAGATGGAGATCCTGGCTCGTTGGATCGATGCCGAGTTTCACGTTGAGCGGCCGCCCGAGTTTCAGGCGCTCGCGAAACTCCTCGACAGTTTCGACGTGTGCGAAACCATCGAGGAGGTACTCTGCGTCGGCAAAGCGCGCGGGACGGCTCATCGCAGTTCGATGATTGTCACGCCGCTCGACCCTTCCTCCTCGGTGCCGTATCGAATGCTCGCAACGGCGGGATGATCGCGCAGAAATGCTTGCAGCCCGCGGCCGAGCATCCCGCTGCCCTTTCCGTGAATGAGGCGCAGCGGCGAATGCCCCGCGAGCAGCGCATCGTCGATCCAGCGATCGACGATCGGCTCCGCCTCCACGTACCGCTTTCCACGAACGTCGAGCTCGACGCTCGGCGAACGAGGCTGCACGTGCACGCCGCTCAGTGGGAGGTCAAGCTTCACGGTGCGCTTCTGCTGCTGCTCTTCCGCCGCGAGACCGAGCTCGCGCCGCATCTCTTCGAGCGTACGTGTAAGGGCGGCGCTCTGGGCGGGCGTAACGCGCGGCCCCTTCTGACGGGGCTCTCGCGACCGGCTCTCCAGCTCCCGAGCGAAGTCGCGCAGTGCCTGCTGCATACGCTCCTCGGCTCGCTGTACGAAGCGCGCGCGCTCCGCGTCGAGCGCACCACGCTCCCGAAGCAACGCAGCCCGTTCCTCCTGGCCGGCGCGACGCTCGCGCTCGGCTTCTTCCAACTGTGCTTGCAGTTGTGCGCTGCGCGCCGCGAGTTGCTCCAGCGCCTCCTCATACTCGCGCTCCCCCTCTTCGAGCAGCTGCTCTGCGCGGCTGACGACCTCGGCGTCGATGCCGCGCGAGCGCGCGAGTGAGAGTGAGAGCGACTGCCCCGGCGTGCCGAGATCGAGATGATACGTCGGCTCGAATGTCTGCGGATCGAAGCGCACGCTCGCGTTGCGCGCGCCCTCGGCGCCGTGCGCGAAGAGCTTCAGCTCCGTCGAATGCGTCGTGACGACGCCGCGGGCTCTGGCCGCAAGCAAACGCTCGAGCATTGCTCGCGCAAGCGCGGCGCCTGCGGAAGGTTCGGTGCCCGCGCCGATCTCGTCGACAAGAAACAGGGTCCTCTCGCCGGCGAGCGCGAGCATTTCGCGCAGGCGGTCGAGGTGACCGGAGAACGAGGACGCGTTTGCCGCGATCGATTGCTCGTCACCGATGTCGGCGAAAAGGCACTCGAAACGGCCGATGCGGCTTCCGTGGCGAGCGGGAATTTGCATCCCCGCGTACGCCATCGCAACGAAAAGTCCGACGGTCTTGAGGCTCACCGTCTTACCGCCCATGTTCGGGCCGCTGATGACGAGCAGGCGCGGATCCTCGCCGATCGCGAGCGACTGCGCGACCGCGCGATCGCCGAGCAGCGGGTGGCGACCGTCTTCGATCTCGAGCATGGCAGCCTCATCGAGTTCCGGCGGAACGGCCTCCATCGCGCGCGCAACGCGCGCCTTGGCGATCAGAACGTCGAGCAGAGCGAGGATCTCGACGTTGCCCTCGATCGCCGGCGCCCGATCGCCTGCAGAACGCGAGAGCTCGGTGAGGATACGTTCGATCTCACGTAGCTCTTCGATATGAAGCGTTCGAACGCGGTTGTTCGCTTCGATCGCGGCAAGCGGCTCGACGAAGAGGGTCCTGCCGCTGGCACTGGTATCATGCACGATTCCGGCAAACTCGCCCGCGAACTCGGCCTTGATCGGAATGACGAAGCGTCCGTCGCGAATCGTTACAACTGCGTCCTGAATAACGTTCGCATACTTTGGTGCGCGCAGGATCGAGGCGACGCGTTCGCGGCTCTCCTCCTCTGCTTGGCGCCGGCTCTTGCGGATGCGAGCGAGCGCGGCCGAGGCTCGGTCGCGAATCGCATCGCGCTCGTCTATCGCGTCGGAGATCCCACGACGCAGAGCGTCGAGCGGCTCGTACCCGTGGGTCAGCTCGCGTAGGATGTCGTCCTCCCGCACTGCGCGGTGCGCGGCGGCAGCCGCCCCGACTGCGTCGCCGAGTTGACGCAACTCATGTGCCGAGAGGACGCGCCCTTGCGCGGCGGCCGTCGTGAGCGGCTCGGTTTCGATCGCGGGAAGTATGTAGAGATCGGCACTCTCGAGGAGAGAACGCGCCGCCGCGGTGCGCGACTGCTCACGCCGAACACGCGCGAAATCCGGGGTAGGAAGCAACGCCGTAGCGTAGGCGCGCCCGCGCTCCGTCGCCGTAGCCGCGACGACGCGATCGCGCACCGCGGGGAACTCCAAGACCTCGAGCGTCCGCTCGTCGGCGAAACCCATCGCGAGATTAACGGTCGAGGCGCCTCTTCATGAGCTGCGTGACGAGCTGTGGATCTGCCTTACCGCGCGAGGCCTTCATCACTTGGCCAACGAGGTAGCCGGCGACGTTCGTCTTGCCGCTGCGATAATCAGCGACGACGTCGGAGTTCGCGCCGAGTACCTCTTCGATGAGCCTCTCGATCGCCGCGGGGTCGCTCGTTTGCGCGAGGCCCTCACGCTCGATGATGACTGATGGCGACTCTGAAGCGCTCGCCTCGAAGATGCGCTCCAAGATCTCCTTCTGCACCTTCGAGTTGATCTTGTTCTCGGCTTTCAAGCGATGAAGCTCGGCTACGTACGCTACGGTTGCGCCGGACGTCGGCACGGTGCTCGTCCCCGCATAGACGTTCGAGAGGCGAGCGAGCTCGCCGAGGCGGTAGTTCGTCGCCTCGGTTACGCCGATCTCCGCGCAGAGGTTTTCGAAGTACTCGCGCTCTTTTGCATCGGCGGTGATGTCGACCAACTGCTCGGCCTTGGGGGCCGAGACACCGGCACCGGTGTAACGTTCGAAGCGCTGCCACGGAAGCTCCGGGAGCGCGCTGCGCATGCGTTCGACCCTCGCCGGCGCGATCTCGAGCGGCACGAGATCGGGATCGGGAAAGTAGCGGTAGTCGTGTGCCTCCTCTTTGCTGCGCATGGAATGCGTGACGCCGTGAATCTCATCCCAGCCGCGTGTCTCCTGCACGACCCGCTGCCCGCTTTCGAGCAGCGTGATCTGCCGCTCGATCTCGCTCTCAACCGCACGATGCACCGAGCGAAACGAGTTCATGTTCTTGATCTCGGTCTTCGTCCCGAGCTCGCTCGAACCCGTGAGGCGAACCGAGACGTTGGCGTCACAACGCAGCGAGCCTTCCTCCATCTTCACGTCGCTGACGCCGAGCTCGAGAAACGTGCGCCGCAACGACTGGAGATAGGCGACCGCCTCTTCCGCAGTGTGCAGCTCCGGAGTCGAGACGCATTCCATCAAAGGAACGCCGGCGCGATTGAAGTCGAGCAGCGAGTAATCGCTGCCCGCGATTCGCCCGTCGCCCGAGCCTGCGTGGGTCGACTTTCCCGTATCTTCCTCTAAATGAATGCGCACGAGCGGGCATGCCTTCATCGTGCCGTCGTCGAGCCAGTAGCGCACCTCGCCGCCCAGAACGAGCGGCATGTCGTATTGCGATATCTGGTAGTCCTTCGGCATGTCAGGGTAGAAGTAGTTCTTTCGGTCGAACTTCGAGAAGGCCGGGGTATCGGAACCAAAGGCAACGCCGGCGCGCAGTACGTGCTCGATCGCGGCACTATTTGGAACCGGAAGTGCACCGGGAAGGCCGAGGCAGACCGGGCAGACATTCGTGTTCGGCTCCTCGCCGAAGACGTTACGACAACCGCAGAACATCTTCGTGAGTGTCTTCAGCTCGACGTGGCACTCGATGCCGATAACCGC
>JASHTE010000289.1 GCA_030040695.1 Vulcanimicrobiota bacterium
ATCCCGAGCGCAGCGAGCGAAGGTCCTGTCATCCCGAGCGCAGCGAACGAAGGTCCTGTCATCCCGAGCGAAGGCGCGCAGCGCCGAAGTCGAGGGACCGCCGATGAGCCGCATCGGCATTCTCGGAACCGGCTTGATCGGTGCCTCGATAGGCCTGCATGCGAAAGAAAACAGACGCGTACTCGGTGCTGATGCCAACGCGTCGAATGCGGAACAGGCCTTGCGCCGCGGCGCAATCGACGAAGTCGTTGCGCGAGAGGAGCTCTACGAGCGCTGCGATATCGTCGTCATCGCGACGCCGCCGAACGCGACCATCGAGGAGCTGCGTAGGCTCGCCGGCGCGGCTCCGAGATGCGAGCTCATCATCGACGTCGCATCCGTCAAAGTGCCGATCATCGAAGCGGGGCACGGCTTGAAGAACTTCGTCGCGACGCATCCGCTCGCGGGAAACGAGGGCAGTGGCCCCGGGGCGGCGAGCGGCGACCTCTTCGAGGGAAGACGCTGGGCGTATGTGCCGAGCGGCGATGCGCAGCTCGATACGCGAGCCTGCACGTTCATCGCGAGCTTGGGTGCCGAGCCGTTGAGCACCGACGCGGAGCACCATGACAGAATGATCGCGGCGACCTCGCACGTTCCTCAGGTCGTCGCTTGGGCGCTTGCCGAGCGCATGCGCGATGCAGGCGGCGACTACGAAGCGTTCTGTGGCCCCGCCGGACGTGAGTTTCTCCGGCTCGCGCGTTCGCGCCCGGAGCTTTGGGGCGAGATCCTGGCGCTGAATGCGCGGCAGGTCGCGCCTGAAGTGCGCGCTCTCGCCGACGTGCTCAACGCCTCGATTACGGTGGCGGCGGACAGGGACCGTTAGGAACGCATGCGAGCGACTGGGTCGACAGCAATGGCGCCCCACCGGCGCTCTCGTATGCGTTGAGCACGCGTCTCACGTAGACTTGCGTCTCGGGAAACGGAGGGATGCCGTGATACTGTGCAACGGCGTTCGGCCCGGCATTGTAAGCGGCGACCGCGAGCGCCACGTTGTTCTTGAAGCGTGCGAGCATCTGCGCCAGATACGAGGCGCCGCACTCCACGTTCTCGCGCGGATCGAATGCCGACTGAACGTGACAGGCCGCGGCGGTCGCCGGCATGAGCTGCATCAGCCCCATCGCGCCGTCGCGCGAGATCGCGTCGGGATTGCCGCCCGATTCCGCCTGTAGCATTGCGTAGAGAAGCGTATTGGGGACGTTGTTGTCGCGCGCGGCTTCATCGACGAGTCCACGCAGTGTTGCATCGTCGAGCATGCCCGACGACGTTGCCGGAATGTACCCGTTGTTGTTATTGCAGCCCGAGATGAGAGCGCCGAGCATCAGGAGCGCGAGGATCCTCTTCACGGCCAGTATCCGTATTGGGCTTTGTGCCATTCAGCGAACTCTTGATCGGTTGGCCAGTAGCCGTACTTCGTGTGGAACCACGAATCGTAGACCGTGCGGCGGTTGGCGACGAGAACGCGTTGCTGGCCCGCATGACGGAGCCGATGCGTCAGCGCGGGCAGGCCGAAACCGACGGCGAGTCCGCCGACGACAAGAGGGATTCCACCCAGCGCGACGGCCGTTGCCGCGGCGACGGCGCGATTCCGAAAGCGCGCCTTGGCGTCGGCGTGGGCTGCGCCGGTCGCGCAAAGAGCGAGAGCGAGCGTGAGTGCGAGATAGCGTGTCATAGGGTTCTCCACAGTTACATATCGGTAGCCGGGAGAGCCCGGAAGCTCTGCGATGACGGAGCCTTCGCCAAGATTCGGTTAAGCCAACTTAAGGAAGAAGCCGTTTGCGCGGTGAGCGATATTGTAGTATTGTAGTATCATGCAGCAAATGAGCAGCCGTGACTTCAATCAAGACGTGGGGCGCGCCAAGCGCGCCGCCGAGAAGGGCCCGATTGTCATCACGGACCGCGGCAGGCCCGCGTATGTCCTGATGAAGCACGCCCTCTATCGCCGCTTGACCAAGCGCGGACCGAGCATTGCCGCGCTCCTCGCGGAGCCAAGGAGCAATCGCGTCGAGTTCGATCCGCCCCGCTTGGGTGACGCGCCGGTCCGCCCAGGCTAAGTGTGTTTCTTCTCGATACGGACGTCGTCTCCGAGTTACGCCGGCCGCAGAAGGCGCAGCCGCGGGTTGTCGCGTGGGCGCAGGCCCTCGCCCCGGAGGACATGTTCATATCAAGCGTTAGCATCTTGGAGTTGGAGGTGGGAGCACTGCTCCTTGCGCGGCGCGACCCAGCACAAGGCCGGATCATACGGCAATGGATTGAGAACCGCGTCCTGCCGGCCTTTGCAGGCCGGGTGATAGCGGTAGACACCGCGGTGGCGCTTCGTTGTGCTGCGTTGCACGTTCCCAACCCGAAGCCGTACCGGGACTCGCTCATCGCAGCCAGCGCGCTCGTGCACGGCCTCACCGTCGCCACCCGCAATAGCCTGGGCTTTGAGTCGATGCCGGTCGACGTCGTTAATCCATGGAATTGACGGGGGGAATCGCCCTTGATATACTGCCCCAGGTCCCGGGCCCGCGCAGCGTGGCCCATTTTTTCCTGTGAGCGAAATTGCCGACGATTAATCAGCTAGTCCGAGCCGGTCGCGAGAAGACCGAGCGCAAGGTCAAGACCCGCGCCTTCCGTGTGATCCTCACGGGGCCGAAGCCGGGGCACCCCGACCTGCCCACGCGTAACTTCGAGGTGCGGGGGAACCCCCAGCGCCGTGGCGTCTGCACGCAAGTGAAGACCGTGACCCCCAAGAAGCCGAACTCGGCGCTGCGCAAAGTCGCACGCGTCCGCCTCACCAATGGTGAGGAGGTCACCGCGTACATCCCGGGCATCGGCCATAACCTGCAGGAGCACTCGGTCGTGCTCGTCCGCGGCGGCCGCGTCAAGGATCTCCCCGGCGTGCGCTACCACATCATCCGCGGCACCCTCGACACCGCCGGAACGGCCAACCGCAAGCAAGGCCGCTCCAAGTACGGTGCAAAGCGCGAGAGGAAGAAGTAGTGCCTCGCAAAGGCCCGGCGCCCAAGCGCCAGATTCTTCCCGATCCGCGTTACAACTCGCGGATTCTCGCGCGCTTCATCAATAAGGTGATGCTGCGCGGCAAGAAGTCGACCGCGGAGCGTATCACCTACGGCGCGCTCGACCTCATCGGCACACGCACCGGGCGCGACCCCTACGAGGTCTTCCAGCAGGCACTCTCCAACGCGA
>JASHTE010000290.1 GCA_030040695.1 Vulcanimicrobiota bacterium
ACTCTCCGCGCGCGGTGTGTTTCGGGCGAACGATGAGGAAGCGTGAGTACGTTTGCGGGTGGTCGGCACAGTGTGCGGCAAGCTCGATGAGATCGTAGATCGCCGCTGCCGACGGTGGCGCGAGCGCTGCGACTTCGGGGCTACCGCCGCGCGCGACCTCGCGCGCCGCGACGCCCGTGTCCTCGCACGGAATGGCGCGCGCCTGCTCGAGACCGCTCAAGAACTTTCCGCACTCGGCGATGACGAGCGGATGCGCCAGCACTTCGCGCACGTCGCGCAGCGTCGCGCCGCGCACGCCGAGGAGACGATGATCGGTCCGCCACAACACCTCTGCAACCGGCACGAGCTCGAACTCGCCGATGAGATCGTATGCCTCACGCACCGTGCCGCCGATTGCATTCTCGATCGGAATGACGCCGAGATCCGCCCGCAACGAGGAGAGCGCGGTGACGAGATCCCGGTACGTACGGACGCCGAGCGTGTTGCCGGTGACGCCGCGCTCGCGCAAGAAATGCTCGAGGACGAGCTGCGAGTACGCTCCGTCGACTCCCTGGTAGACTGCAATCGCCACGGTTCCCGCTTTATACGCAGGCGGCAGGGTATGCCCTCTTAGAGCCGGATAGGGCGGTGTGGCAGCGGGCGGCACCCTCTACGAAGAGCGACGTCTCGCCGCGCTCGACGGTCTGCGCGGCGTCGCCGTGCTGCTCGTTCTCTGGTACCACGTCTGGGAGATCTCGTGGCTTCCGGCGCCGTTGCCGCAGTTGCAATTTCTTCCGGAGACCGGTTTCGTCGGCGTTTACCTCTTCTTCTTTCTCAGCGGCTTCGTCATCTCATATCCGTTCGTGCGCGCGCTCGTGCACGGAACCGCGCGCCCGGCGTGGCGGCACTTTGCGTGGCGGCGCTTCATCAAGATCGTGCCTTCGTATCTTCTCTCGATCGCGGTTGCGTACGCGATCGGCTACGCCCACATGCAAGACTCCGTTCCGGCGTGGAAGGCGGTGCTCACGCACGTGCTCTTCGTGCACACGTGGTTCAACGACACGTACGGTTCGATCAACGGCGTGCTGTGGACGCTCGCCGTGGAGGTTGAGTTCTACCTGCTCTTCCCGCTGATCTGGTGGTGTTTTGCACGCGCGCCCTGGCTGACCGCCGCCACGATGACCGCGATCGCACTGCTCTGGCGCCTGGGATTGGAACGTTGCTGCTATCACTCGTACTTCCCGACCTACTCGCAGAATCTGCCGGGATATCTGGATATCTTCGCGTGCGGCATGCTCGCGGCGTGGATCTATTGCGCCTACGCGGTGCGCTTCGCTGCGTCGCGCGCTCGCGCACTCGCGCCGCTGCTCTTTCTCGCCGGTGTCGCGATGGCCGTCGCGCTCTTGGAGAGCCTCTATGCCTTTCGCTACGCCGATCAGTGGCAGAACGTGTGGGATGCTCCGCGGCGCGAGCTCTTCGGCATCGCCTTTGGCGCAATCGCCCTCGGAGCGCTCTGGAGTGCGCGCGGCGTGCAGATGGTGCTCGCGAACCGCGTGCTCATCTTTCTCGGCGTCATCTCCTACAATCTCTACCTCTACCATCAGATGCTCGCGCGCGAGCTGCTCTGGAATCACATCCCGCCGCATCCGGCAGACTACCACGCCGATCCGCACTGGCAGCTCTGGTTCACGCTCACCGCGTTCGTCGCCACGATCGCAGAGGCGGCCTTCGTCACCTATCTCTTCGAACGCCTGCTCTTGAAGAGGCCCGATCCGAAAGGGTTTGGGGCACTCTCCGGTTTGTGGCGCAGCGGGGCCAGGCACTGATCGAGACGATCCTCGCGACGGCTATCGCGGCGGTCTTCGTCGGCGCTGTACTGGCCGGCGTCGTTGCGGCGAACGCGCATTTCGGCCCCGACCCCGCGCGCGAAGCGCTCGACGACACGCTTGCGCGCGAGATGAGTGTGGCGCGCAACCTCGTGAAGTATCAGGGAACGACGCTCGCTCCAGCGACGGTTGCGACGAGCGTGCCGCTTCCGGACGGCTCGCCTCTGCCGGCGACGCTCCAACTCGAGAGCACTGCGTTAGCCGGCGGCGGCATGCAGATCACGATCGTCGCGAGCGCGACGTGGAACGGCGCCACGGAGAATCGCTCGCTCACGACGACGCTCCTCGCTCCGGCGCCGTTGCCCGGCTCCTCGATTGCGCTTCCTGGGCTTGCGCCGGCGCCGACGGGGGCGCCATAGGCGTGTTGCTGCGCGTGCTCTTCCTCTGTTTTGCCGTTGCCGTGCTTGGCGAGACGATGCTGCAAGGCGCGGCGGCGCTTGCAATGAGCGTGCTCCGCGAGCAAGGCGTCGCCGCCGCGAGCAGCACGTTCGCGAGCGCGGCACAGCTCGCGCAGAGCGCGATCGCCGCGGGCATCGAGGCGGGCGGCGTACCGCCGTCGACGCTGCCCTCTCCGACGGCGACCTGCGTGCTCGGCGACGGGAGCGCGTGCGCGCTGACGGCGAGCGCGACGATCACGCTCGCGACGCCCGCGCCCACGGCTTGTCCCTCGGCTGGATGCGGCGCCTACCTTCAAGGAAACGACGACGTTGGCGAGGGGCGCATCGTTGCGGCGATCACTGCCGTCGTGCGCGACGCGTCGGGAGCCGAGGTTGCAGCGCGGAGCGGCAGCCTTGTCTTTCGGACGCTCCTCGTTCCGCCGTACGCCGTCGCCGACGGCGCGCTCGACGCCACGCTCGATGGCAGTGAGAGTGGCGCCGGCGATCTCGGCGGCCTCGCACCGGCAAACAGCGCGAACGGGACGCTCGTCGACGTCGTCTACGAGAACGCGTCAACGGGCGCGCTCATGCCCGCGAACGTGTGGAACGGCCTTCCGGCCGGAGCACCTATCACGTCCGGCTGGTCACCGTAGGGAGAGGTTAGCCCGCGAGGACGCTCTTGAAGATGCTCTCCGTCAGGCCCGCGATCACCGGAACGCGCACTTCCTTGCCCATGAAGCCCGCGATCGTCGTCCAGAGCCACGCGGCCACCCACGTGAGCCACACGATGTAGTGGATCAGTAGATAGAGGCCCCAGCTCGCCATGTACAGCGGCACCGACAAGAAGCTGAGCACGATAAAGATGATGATGTAGGCTACGCCCAGGACGATCGACTGCGCCGCCGCCCAGCGAACCGCCTTGTTCGTTCCTCCGCCGGCGAGCATGATGATGCCGCCGATCCACGAGAGGAGATAGGCGAGTCCGGCGGCGATATTGGGTTCGAGTCCAAAGGGTGTATCTTTCGGAGCTTGGGTGCTCATGCGATACGGTATCCTTTCTCTGTCTCCGAGTTCGAAGCTAGCTTGGGTCGAGAAGGTTCGCCGGATAAACGAGCGTAGCCTTGCCCCATGCTTCGAGCACGCTACCTGCTTCTGCTGGTGCCGTTCCTCGCGTATCTCGATCCCGCGCTCTACAACCATATCGAGCCGCGGCTCTTCGGTTTTCCCTTCTTCTACTGGTACCAGCTCCTCATGGTGCCGGTGACCTCGCTGCTCATCGCCTGTGTCCTGTTCCTCGGAAGAGCCCGACGGTGACGTTGCGCGACGGAATCTTCACCGGGCTCGTCGTGCTCGTGACGCTGCTCGGCTTCGTCGCCGCACGCTGGGGCAAAGCGAACCTCCGTCATCTGGAAGAGTGGGCGCTGGGCGGACGGCGCTTCGGCACCATCGTCTCGTGGTTCTTGATCGGCGGCGACATCTACACCGCGTACACGTTCATCGCCGTTCCCGCGCTCGTCTACGGAGCCGGTGCGCTCGGCTTCTATGCGGTGCCCTACGCGGCGATCGGCTATCCCTTCGGCTTCGTCGTGCTCTCGCGTTTCTGGTCGCTCGCGAGCGAGCGCGGGTACGTGACGTCGGCGGATTTCGTGCGCGATCGCTTCGGGAGCCGTCCGCTCGAGATCGCGGTCGCGCTCACCGGCGTCCTCGCTTCGCTGCCGTACATCGCGCTGCAGCTCGTCGGCATGAAGGCGGTGCTCATGCACTTGGGCGGCGCCTTCGCGATCAGCAACGGTGAGCTAGCGCTCTCGGTTGCCTTCGTGCTCCTCGCTGCCTACACGTTCACGAGCGGCCTGCGCGCGCCGGCCGCGATCGCTTTCGTGAAGGACGCACTCGTCTATGCAACCGTGATCGCGGCGATCGTCATCATTCCGGCGAAGCTCGGCGGCTGGGGGCACATCTTCGCTGCCGCCGGGCCGAAGCTGCTGCTCGCGCCGAAGCAGCAGGTCGCATACGCAACCCTCGCTCTCGGATCGTGCCTTGCGCTCTTTCTCTACCCGCATTCGATCACGTCGATCCTCGCCGCGAAGAGCAAAGAAGTGGTGCAGCGCAACATGGTGCTGTTGCCGATCTACTCGATCATGCTCGGCTTTCTCGCGCTGCTCGGTTACTGCGCGATCGCAGCACACATCGCGACGAAGGATACGAGCAGCGTCATCCCCACGCTGCTCGGCGATTTCTTCCCGGATTGGCTCGCCGGCATCGCCTTCGCGGCGATTGTCATCGGCGCGCTCGTTCCGGCCGCGATCATGGCGATCGGCTCGGCGAATCTCTTCGCGAGCAATATCTTCAGCGAGTATCGCCACGCGCGGGGACACGTCGACGCGCATCTCTCGAAGCTCCTGACGCTCGCGCTCTGTGCCTTCGCGCTCTGCTTCGTCATCTTCGTCCCGACAGCGTACGCCATCAACCTTCAACTGCTCGGCGGCATCTGGATGGTGCAGATCGTTCCGGCCTTCGTGCTCGGGCTCTATACGCGCGCTCTCCATCCGGCTGCGCTCCTCCTCGGGTGGCTCTGCGCGATGGCCGTCGCAACCGCAATGGCCGTGAGCACGACGCTCGGCGGCACGGGAATCTCGCCGAACATCACTTTCACGTTTTGGGGACATAGCGTCACCGCGTTCATCGCGCTCTACGGCCTCGCCGTCAATCTCGTCATCGCGATCGTTGCGTCGCCACTCTTCTGGACCCTAGGGCGCCGCACGAAACCCACATGAGGGCGGCGCTTCGCGCCGGCATTCTTCTCGCGCTCGCCGCGCTCGCGCTGCACGCCATTACGGCGCAGCGCTACGGCTACTTCCGCGACGAGCTCTACTTCATCGCGTGCTCGAAACACCTCGCCTGGGGATACGTCGATCAGCCGCCGCTCGTCGCGCTCGCCGCGTGGTTCTCGCGGCCGTTCGGCTACGCGCTCGTCGCGTTGCGCGCGCTGCCCATCCTCGCCGCCGCGCTGACTGTCTTCCTTGCCGTCGAGATCGCCCGCGAGCTCGGAGGCGGCGCCTTTGCGCGCTGGAGCACGGGTCTACTCGTGCTCTTGCTTCCCGCCTATCTGCTGCTCGGCAACACGCTCACGACCACCTCGTTCGAGCCGCTCTCGTGGACGCTCGCGATCTACTGCGCGATTCGCCTCGTCCGCAGCGAAGGCGCATGGCCATGGTGGGGCGCGCTCGCGCTCGTCTTTGCCTTCGGGCTGTACGGGAAGTACTCGATCGTGTTGCTCGCCGTTGCGCTGGTACTCGGGCTTCTCTTGACGCCGCAACGTCGCGTTCTCGCCACGCTGCGGTTTCCCGTTGCAGCTGCGATCGTGCTCCTGCTCCTCTCCCCAAACGCTTTCTGGCAAGCGGCGCACGGGTGGCCGATCATGGAGGTGCTGCGCGGTGATGCAACGCACCGGCCGGCGCTCCAGAGTGGCATGGCGCTCGAGTATCGTAGTTTCTTCGTGAACGCGCTCGCGTTCGTCGTCGAGCAACTTCTCTACACGAACCCGCTCGCTGCGCCGATTTGGATCGCGGGAATCGTCGCGCCATTTCGTGTGGCGCAGCTGCGCGATCTGCGTTTCCTCTCCCTTGCGGCGATGCTGACGTTGCTCTTCGCGATCGTTCTCGGCGCAAAGGGCTACTACGCTGCCGGGCTCTACGCCGCGCTCTTACCGCTCGGCTGCATCCGGCTGGAGAGACTAGCCTTCTCAGCGCG
>JASHTE010000291.1 GCA_030040695.1 Vulcanimicrobiota bacterium
TATTCTGCAAAGGTTCCGGCATGAGGCATTCCGAGGATCGTCGCCTCACTCGAGCGCCGTTGCGCGTCACTTCCCCAGCCGAGCATCGGGTCGACGACGACCGCGGCGCCGATCTCGAGTTCGCGCACTCCCTCTCCCAGCGCCGAAATCTCGCCTGCGCCGTCGCTGCCGAGAACCACCGGCAGCGCGATCTGTGGATAGAGTCCCCGGGTGATGAAGAGATCGCGATGGTTGAGCGCCGCCGCGCGAATACGAACGAGCACCTCACCACGCTCGGGGCGTGGCTGCGGTACCTCCTCGACAACGAGTCCCTCGGGGCCGGCGAGATCGTGAAGCCGCACTGCGCGCATGGGCTTCCGCTACGATTTGAAATCGCGGCGCACCTTGCGCGCCGCGCGAGCCAGGCCTTCGCGAGCGTGATGCCGTACCGAGGAGCTCCTATGGATAGGCGCGTTTGGAAAGCGATCTTTCGCGGTATTGGCCGAGTGCAGGAGACCTTCGAGATCCACATCGGCCCGATCCATGCGAGAGGCGTTCCTGCGATTTTGATAGGCGTCACCGGAATCGTCGTCGCCTCGGGGGTCACTGCCATGCTCGCCAAGAGCGCCGAGCGCCTTCCTGAAACGTTACGCGAGGCGCGAGGGTTATCAGACTCGATACGAGGTACGCGCCAGCCACTGAACCCGTGATCGAGAACGACGCACTACGAGCCTTGATTCGCGCCGAGATCCCCGATGCCGACGTCGAGATCCTCGACCGGACGGGGACGATGGACCATTTCAACGTGACCGTGCGTTCGTCGGCGTTCGAGGGAAAGAGCGTTCTGGAGCAGCATCGGCTCGTCTATGCCGCGCTGCAGAACGCATTGCGAGACGGCCGCGTGCATGCCGTGGAACTAACGACAACGACAAGGGGAGAATGATGCCGCAAGAGCTTCGCGAGGAGATCGCACGCGAGATCGCCGCCAACAAGATTCTCGTCTATGGCAAAGGGACGAAAGCGGGGCCCCGGTGTGGCTTCACGCTCGAAACGATCGAGTTTTTCGATGCTCTCGGGTACCCGTTCGAGGTGATCGACGTTCTCGAGAACATTCCCAAGCGCGAGGCGCTCTCCGAGATGACCAGTTGGCCGACGTTGCCGAAGGTTTTCATCGACGGCACGTTCTATGGCGACACCGACGTGCTCGGTCCCATGGGAGAGAGCGGCGAGCTGCAGGCTTTGCTCGAGAAGACCTTCGGCGCTCCGCCACAAACAAAGACGACGATCAACCTGCGGTAGCCTGCTGCTATCGGCGTATCGCGAACCCCTGTCATCCGAGTCAAGTGAGCGAAGTCGAAGGACGGTATACGACGATCGTTTCGCCCGAGTTGCTCAGGCAGCACCTCGACGATCCGCTTTGGGTCATCATCGATTGCCGTCACAGCTTGCAAGATTTCTCTCTCGGCCACCGCCTCTATGGCGAGGGCCACATCCCCGGCGCGTTCTTCACCGATTTCGAGAACGATCTCGCAGGCGAAAAGACCGGGGGAAACGGCCGACATCCCTTACCCGATCCCGAGCACTTCGCCGATTTTCTTCGCTCGCTCGGCGCGACCGACGACGCACAGGTGGTCGCCTACGACGAAGGCGCAGATATGTACGCTGCGCGCCTCTGGTTTCTTTGTCGCTGGATCGGACACGAGATGGTGGCCATCCTCGACGGGGGCATCTCCGCGTGGCGCGCCCTCGGCTACCCAATCGAATCGGGGGTCACACCCTGTCATCCCGAGCGTAGCGAACGAAGTGAGCGAAGCCGAGGGACCAGCAGCGGCCTAAGCCTGTGCTTGCATCCTGAGCTTGTCGTCACCGCCGATGACGTTCTCGAGAGCCTGAACTCATCGCAAATGCTTCTCATCGACGCGCGCGCGGGCGACCGGTTTCGCGGCGAGGTCGAGCCAATCGATCCGGTTGCGGGTCACATTCCCGGCGCGAAAAATCGCTGGTTCAAAGAGAGCTTCGACGAGCGGGGGCGTTTGAAGTCACCGCAGCGTCTGCGCGAAGAGTTTGCGGCGTACGGCGACCCATCGCACGTCGTCCACCAGTGCGGCTCCGGAGTCTCCTCGGCGGTCAACGCGCTGGCGATGGAGCGCGCGGGACTGCGCGGGTCGCGGCTCTACGCCGGCTCGTGGAGCGAGTGGTGCACCGACCCTACTCGTCCGATCGAGAGAGGATAAGGCCGGCCTTCTGCACTTCCTGATACGGTAGCAGCCAGACGAGAGATTCATCGTGCAAATCGACGACCTGCACTCGATTCCCGAATGGATCGCGGAAGTCGCACCGGAAACCGGGGATTGGCTGGATGCCGTATTTCTTCGTCAGCTTCTCGCGCACTTCGGCAATTTGCGATTCATCGTGCACGATGATACCGAAGTGCCCCCGCGGCTCACTCGGCTTCTTCCGCTCGAACATCGCCAGAAACTGATGCTCTCCGAGCCTGAAGAAGGCATCGCCTTCTCCCTCATCGAGCTTCTCTAGACCGAAAACGTCCTCGTAGAACGCGACTGCCTTCTCGATGTCGTCGACGTCGATCGCGACGTGATTGCACCCGTAAACCTTGACGCTCATTCTTTCTTCGACGGCAACGGGACGGCAAAAGGTTTCGCGATAGCTCCCGCCGGTGACGCAGTCAGACGCGCAAGGTCGGCTGCATCGGGTTCTTGTGGGAAATCACGGCAGACGTCGACGATGCAGTAGAAGCCGAACGGCTCT
>JASHTE010000292.1 GCA_030040695.1 Vulcanimicrobiota bacterium
TAATGGCCGAGGCGCCGCACGGCACAGCGCCACGCCTCTTCGGAAAAGACATTGCCAATCCGCTCGCGATGATTCTCGCCTCGGCCGCACTGCTCTCGTATGTCGACGACAAGCGCGCCGCCAATGCATCACGCGCGATTTACGAAGCGGCGCTCGAGACCGTGCACAATGGTATCGCGACGCCCGATCTCGGCGGCAGCGCCACCACCACCGAGTTCACCGACGCCACGATCGAAGGCGTCAAGCGCAAACTCGAAATCTGGTCAACGATCTAACAGCGATTCTCGCGGTAACGGGAGCGCCTGCTTTGTCATCCCGAGCGCAGCGAGCGAGCTGTTCTTGTCATCCCGAGCGTAGTAAGCGAAGCGAACGGAGTCGAGGGACCGATCTAGTCTCCATCTGCGAGAAAACGCACGGTATCTAGCGGAAGAAATCGTTTGCCGGCTTGACTAACCGAGTCGTAATACTGAATCCAAAGCTTTATGAAATCGCTCAGGTCAATCAATGTGAGGTTATGGGTTCGGTGTGAGCGCGCGTCCTTGCGAGCTTCGCCATTGAAGCTCCCCGACGAAACATAGAGGCCTACGTCGCCTTTGTCCGCGGAGCGGATCGCTCCAACGAATGCGTCGATCTCCGGTCTAGTGATCCTGTCGCCCGGCCTATGCTTAACCTGGACCTTAACCCGCGGCGGGAGCGCGCCTAGTGGGTCTCTGTACGCAACAACGTCGATCCCCTTTTCCTGTTCTCCCGGCTTCGACCTTAAGCCGCCCGCGCATCTGCTCGAAGACTAGTCTCGGAGGCAACGCTTCGGTAGCTTCGGCAAGTATCGACATCGCCTCATGGAGATACTGTCTCTTACGCGATGGTGAAACGTCGTCTTGTGATCGTGCCATGGGCCCGACTTCGCAACGAGCAACCCTCGCCCCCCCGGCGTGCCTCGGGCGCCGGGTCGCACGCCGCGCCCCGCTGCGCTCCCTCGACTTCGCGCCTGTGGCGCTTCGCTCGGGATGACAGGCGTCACGCGCGTTACAACGCAATAAGCGCGACGCCGGCGAGAGCGAGTACGACACCCCAGCGTTGCACGCGCTGCAAACGCTCGCGCAAGAGAAGCCAGGCGAGCAGCACCGTCGACGCGGGGTAGAGGCCGGTGAGCACGGCGGCGATCGACACCTCGCCTGCGCGAGCAGAAAGGACAAAGAACGCGTTCGCACTCATGTCGAGCACGCCGCAGAGCCCGATCAGCGGAAGCCCGGGCGTCGGCGTCTTCAGGCGCCCACGAAATGCAGCAGCGGTTACGAGCAGCACGAGTACCGAGACGATGCGCGCGGGAAGGAGCACCGCGAGGCCGGAGCCGCGGCTCGTTTCGCTCAAGAACAAAATGAAGCCGCCGATCACGAGGCCTGCGATGAGTGCCTCGCGCACGCCCTCCGTTGCGATCTCGCGCGTTCCCGTGGAACTCTCTTCAAAGGAAGCCGAGATGAGCACCACGGCCGCCAGCGCGACGATGATTCCCACCCCCTGTGTTGCGTGCAGATGCTCGCCGCGAACGAGACTCCCGAGCACCGGCACGGCGGCGGCGAGCACTGCGGTGATCGGCGAGACGACGCCCATGCGGCCGATCGCGAGCGCATGGTAGAAGAGTGCGAGGCCACCGCCCGCGCAGATACCGGAGAGCGCACCGAACACCACGTCGCGCGGCGTCAGATGCCAGTGCGTGAGGCCGAGAATGACGAACAAGACGAGCAATCCCGCGAGCTGCGAGAGAATCGTCACGGCGAAGACCGGACTGCGGCGCGCGGCGACGCCCCCACAGAAGTCCGCGGCGCCGTAGAGCACCGCAGCGAGCAACCCGAAGAGTATGGCCACCGGCCGAAACTAAAGGAAGCTAAACTTCCATGACGAGCGGAATCACGACGGGTCGGCGCTTCGTGCGCGCGTAGATCGCCCGCGAGAGCGTCTCGCGCAGGTGCTCGCGCACGACGCCGGTGTCGCGCATACCTTCGACCGAGATGTCGTCGAGCGTCTCGCGCAGCTTCGCGCGGAGCTCGTCGAGCACGCCATCGGACTCGGGAAGGTAGAAGACGCCTCGCGCGACGATGTCGGGGCCAGCCGTGACGCGCGCCTCCTCGGCATCGATCGCCAGGACGACGAGCACGATGCCGTCACCAGCAAGCGCGCGGCGATCGCGCAGTACCGCCTCGCCGACGTTGCCGACACCCGACCCGTCGACCAGCACGTTGCCGCCGTACGTCTTTCCGACTTTGTCGCCGAACTCGTGAGTGAACTCGATCACGTCACCGTCCTCGGCAACGAAGACGTTCTCCGCTTCAACGCCGGTGCGGACCGCGAGTTTCCCGTGCTGCACGAGCATGCGGTACTCGCCGTGCACGGGAATGAAGAACTCTGGTCGCACGATGTTGAGCATGAGCAGGAGCTCCTCTTGCGAGGCATGCCCGGAGACGTGCGAGCGGCCGTCGGTCCCGTGCACGACCGTTGCACCGAGTTTCCATAGATTGTTGATCGTGCGATAGACGGACTTCTCGTTTCCCGGAATCGGCGTCGCGCTGACCACGACGGTGTCTCCCGCGACAATGCGCAGGCGGGGATGGTCGCGCACCGACATGCGCGTGAGTCCGCTCATCGGCTCTCCTTGCGATCCGGTCGTCATCACGACGATGCGCTCGGGCGGAAGCTCTTCGAGCTCGTCGATTCGCATCTCGATGCCCTGTGGAACGCGCAGATATCCGAGCTCGCGCGAAGCATTCACGACGTTGAGCAACGAGCGTCCGAGGAAGAGAATCTTGCGACCGAAGCGCTCCGTCTGATCGATCACCTGCTGGATGCGCGGCACGTTCGACGCGAACGAAGCGACGATGATGCGACCACGTGCTCGAGCGAAGATTCCCGCAAAGGCCTCGCCGACGACGCGCTCCGAGAGCGTGTGGCCCGGACGCTCGGCGTTCGTCGAGTCGGAGAGCATGCAGAGCACGCCCTCCTCTCCGACGCGCGCGATTCGCGAGAAGTCGGGCGGGCGCCCGTCGATCGGCGTCTGATCGAATTTGAAGTCACCCGTGTGGAAGACGGTCCCCACGGGCGTCCGGAGCGCGATGGCACAAGCGCCGGCGACCGAGTGGTTCACGTGGATGAACTCGGCCTCGATGCTACCGAAGCGTAGGCGTTCCCCGGGAAGCACCGTGCGAAAATCCATCTCGCCGAGGCGATGCTCGCGCGACTTCGCCTTGATGAGCGCGATCGTCAAGGCGGTACCGGCGATCGGCGTTCCGGCGAACTCTTTGATGAAGTACGGAATGCCGCCGATGTGGTCTTCATGACCGTGCGTTACGAGCAGCGCACGCAGCTTCGCCGCGCGCTCGCGGACGTAGCTGAAGTCGCTGATCACGAGGTCGACGCCGTACATCTCCTCGTCCGGGAACATGAGGCCACAGTCGACGACGACGAGGTCCTCGTTCGTCTCGATGACCGTCATGTTGCGCCCGATCTCGCCGCAGCCGCCCAACGGCACGACCCGAACGTAGGGCTCGTTCGGCGGTGAAGCGACGGTCAAGGCCCTAGGCGCGGCATCCGAAGCGCGTGATGGATCGGCGGAGGTATTACTCATGGTTAGTTTGCATCGCGTCCTTGCGGCGCTCTCGCTTGGCATCCTTTTTATTAGCGCGGCGCGCTCCGTCGTGCTTGGCGCTACGCTCGGCTTCGGCCACTACACGTCCTCAACTGGGCTGCGCGCCCCCACGCCGACCGTGCGGCTTCGGCCCCCAAAGCGACGCGCCCGCCGGGTGCTGTCGCCGGAGGAGCTCTACTCTCGGCGAGCGCTCCAACGCACGCGCACCATTATCGAGCTTCGGCTCATGGAACTTCGGCGGGAGCGACTCGAGTGCGTCCGGGAGGCCATCCTGAGAAATCTCCCGCCAGAGCTGCGGCCACAGGACGCCGGAGGCGCGCGGTCGCTCGGCCGTGAAACATGCGCGAGACTTCTTCGATAAGAGAGGGAACGATGGACTCCAGTAAGAGCGCTTCGGCGACGGGCTTGCAAACTGTCGCTGACATCATCCTTGCTCCCAAGGCCGCACTCGAACGATTGAGAACGGTGCCGACCTGGGGATGGGCGTTCGTCATCTCGATCGTCGTCTATACGATCGCCACGTATCTCGTCGTGCCGGCGACCGTGCACGCCTTGCAGACAAACTGGCCGGCAATGGTTGCGGCTGATCCTCGCATGCAAGCGCTATCCGCGGCGCAACAGCAGCAGGTGATGGACTTCGCGCTCTCGGTCGCCCGTTTTTCGTGGATCTGGATCGTCGTCGTTACGCCCTTGGCGATGCTCGTGACGACCGTCGTCATGCTCGTCTTCAACGCCATCGGACGGGGCTCGGGGACATTCGCCGCACTATGGGCGGCAGCCGCAAATATCGCCGTGCCCACGCTCGCGTTGAGCGGCGTCGTGCTCGCAGCGATCGTCTTGCTGCGCGGTGCCGACAGCTTCAACTCGCCGATGGCCATCGTAACGGCACTTCCGTCGCTCGCGTGGATCGTTCCATCGGGAAGCGCGAAGCTTACCGCATTTCTGGGTTCGATCAGCGTCTTCCAGCTTTGGGGAGCCGTGCTCATTTATCTGGCCATGCGCGTGACTGCGCGCATCAGCGTGGTTCCCGCGGTCTTGGCTGCGATCGTCATGCCGCTTTGTACCGCACTCTGGGCAACGGCAGGCGCACACTAGAGCGTGCAGAGGCTGCTGCTTGCGCTCGCCGGGACGTTGGCGGCGGCTACTCTCCCTGCAACGGCTTGGGCAAGGCCACCCATGACGCTGCAAGAGGCGGTTTCGTACGCGCTCACTCGCGATCCGACCGTCGCTGCAAAGTACGCAGCGGTCACGCAACAGGCGCACGCCGTCGCCGTGCAGGCCGGCCTGACGTTTCCGACCATCAACGGGACGCTGCAAAACATCTTACAGAAGGAAGAGAACTACGGCGGCGTCTACCAGGTTATCGGCTTCCAGCAGCCGCCCAACTTCAGCCAGAACACCGTCCAGGTCGGCACGTCGTATCAACTCAACAGCGGCGGCCTCGGTCTGCTTCAGCTCGCAGCAGCGAACGCGCAGCTTGCTTCGGCACGTGAAGACCTCGCGCGCAGCGAAGACCTCGTTGCGACCAATGTCACCACCGGTTTCTTCGACGTCGCTCGCCAGGACGCGATCGTCGCGCTCGACCGCTCCGATCTATCGTACCAAGGTGCGCTCGTGAGCGCCGCCCGCGTGAAGGCTCGCGCCGGCGTCGCCGCCGGTGTCGATGTCCTTCGCGCACGTGTTGCGCAGGCGAAGAGCGCCTCGACGCTCGTCGGCGATCAAGCTGCGACACAGAACGCACGCGAAGCGCTCGCCCACACCGTAGGAGTTCCCTTGGATACGTCCTTCGCTGTGCCGTCCGTCATTCCGCAGCCGGCGCTGCCGCAGGGGACGATCGATTCGCTCGAAGCGGTCGCGCTGCAGATGCGCCCCGACATCGTCTCTGCACGCAAGGCGCTCCTGGGTGCACGAGAGACACGCAAGGGGTGGGACCGCGAGCTCTTCCCAAGCCTCGAGATCACCGCGAGCATGGGCAACCAATACTCGCCGACGGAATCGGTCGAGCTGCAAGAAGAATACGACGCGGAGTTCATATCGGAGAACGAGGAACGCATCTCGGTGGGCCTTCCGCCGCTTCCCTCGAGTGACATACCGGTGGTCCCGCGCGGCAGCCCCGGCTTCTGGCAGATCGGGCTGACGAGCACGTTCACGCTTCCGATCGTCGACTACGGCCAGCGGCACACGGAGCGCGTCAACGACGACGCGCAGGTCGCCTCCGATGAAGCAGCGCTCGAGAACGCGATCTCGCAGGCGCAACTCGACGTACGCCAGCAGTATCGCGCCGCGCAGACGGCGCAAGCGCAGCTTTCGTACGCAGAGGAGGAGGCGAGCCTTGGAACCGAGTCGGCGCGCATCGCGCAGTTACAGTATCGCAGCGGCGTCATCGCCCTCGCGGACGTCTTCCAAGCGCAGCAGACGTCGGTGGAGGCGCAGTCCGATCTCATCAACGCGCGTGTTGCGTACGTCGACGCCGTCGTTGCGCTACGCATCGCCGTGGGCACTTACGACCCGCATAGCGCGGTCGCCGATCTTTGAGGTAAGGACATCATGCGTCAGCGCAATCTCTTGATCTTCCTCGCAGCGATCGTCGTGCTCGTCCTCATCGGCGTCTTGGCGCGCGGCGGCCGGCAATCCGGGATGAGCGTCGTCGTGGAGCGCGTGAGGCTTGCGCCGTTCACCGTCAAGCTCGCCGAGAACGGTGTCGTGATGAGTCCGCACTCCGAGCAGATTCCCTCGCTCGTCGGGGGCAATCTCCAGTCGCTCGACGTCCGCGAGGGCGAGCACGTCACTGCCGGACAACTGCTCGCGACCGTCTACAACGCCACGCTCTACTACCAAGCCGCCGGCTCGCAAGCGGACTACAGCTCCTCGGTCGCCGACGTGAGGACGGCACGCGTGAACGAGCAAAACGCCCGCGTTCAGTACGTGGCGCAGGTGAGTACCGCGAAGTCGCAACTCGATCTCGCGCAGCGCATCTATGACGAGGACGTGACGCTCTTCCACAATCAGGCGATCGCGCGCAATCAGCTCGACAGCGACGCGGCGAAACTCGACCAAGCGCGCGTTGCGTATCAGCAGGCCGTCGAGCAGCTGCAGCTCGGTGCCGTGAGCGGATACGGCATCGACAGCGTCCAGTACGCTCAGGCGAATGCTCGTAAAGCGGCGATCGTGAACGCGCAGAACCAACAGCAGCTCGCCTTCAGCCGCATCACCGCTCCCTTCGACGGCATCATTCAATCGATTACGTCCGATCCAAACGATCCTCTACGCCCGATCCAGGTCGGCACGCCGGTCACCGAGGGGCAGGCGCTCTTCACGATCGCCACGACTGATAACTACATCGTTCGTGCCGAGGTCGACGAGCAGGATATCATCAACGTTCGCCTGGGGCAGCGCGTATTCATCACCGGGGAAGATTTCCCCGGACGCACGATCGTCGGACGCGTCGCGCAGATCTCGCCGATCGCTACGAAGTCGACTGACGCAAGCAGCACGGCGAAGCAGGTGTTGACGACGATCGTGCTCGATTCGTCTCCGGTTTTCCTCAAGGACGGCATGAACGTGGACGTCGACATCCTGACTACGGATCTTCACCGAGCGCTCAGCGTTCCGAACGGTGCAATCGCCACACAGAACGGCTCGAGCTACGTCTTCGTCGTCGCCGGCGGCGTCGCGCACAAACGGCGCGTAACGGCCGGAGTCGTCGGCGACGCACGTACGCAAGTGCTTGGTGGGCTCTCGCCGGGCGAGAGCATCGTGTCGCAGAAGTACCCGCTGCTGACCGACGGCGCGCGCGTTCAGCCCACGACGAGCCCGTCCCCGCTACCGCTCTCCAGCGGCAGCGTGTTCGTTACCGGCGGCTAGCCGCGTGTCCCGTCTGCTCGCGTACCTCGACGAAGCATTGACCTCGCTCTGGCGCAACCGCATGCGCTCAGCGCTCACGATGCTCGGCATGATCATCGGTAGCGCGTCGATCATTACCGTTTTTGGGATCAGCCGCGCGACGACGAGCGGTATCGAGAGCACGTTTGGCTCGTTCGGTACCTTCCCGGTCATCGTGGAAGTCGACCCGACGCAGAACTATCCCAGCATCGCGCAAATTCACTACAGCGACGTGCGCCCGGTTGCGCAAGCGCTGCAAGCGATCACGCCTTGGGTGATACCGCAGTGGAACCGCTCGTATCTCACCACATACGGAAATATCCGCGATTACCCCGATGTCGGCGCCACGAGCGGTTTTCATGATGACGGACTCGCAATGTCGCAAGGGCGGAAGATCGACCAGGCGGATGTCGATTCTGCAGCACATGTCTGCGTAATCACCTCGGACCTCGCGACGGAATTCTTTGGAAACGGCAACGCGGTTGGGAACTATCTGCGCATCAACGGCGGGCGGTACCGTGTCGTCGGCGTCTACGCGAATATCAAGGGTTCGTTTCTCAACTCAGCGGTTGGAAGCAGCACCATCGCTATTCCCTACACGACTTTCCATCGCGACGTCTCCTCTTCACCGCCGGATTTCATCTTTATCTACGCGCCGAACGGCATGGATCAGCAAGCCGGACAGATCGCCGTCGCCACCCTGCAACGCCTCCACGGCCCCGGTGCGAAGTACCTCACGGCGAGCACCTCGGATTTCCTCAAGTCATTCGAGAACGTGCTGAACATCGTCGGCACAGGCCTTGCGGCGATCGGCGGCGTCGCGCTCATCGTGGCCGGCATTGGGATCATGAACATCATGCTCGTCTCCGTCGCAGAGCGAACGCGTGAGATAGGTATCCGCAAAGCGGTTGGCGCCAGCAAAAACGACATCACGCTGCAGTTCCTCATCGAGTCCGTCGTCCTCACGCTGCTCGGCGGGGGTATCGGCAGCGGCATCGGGCTTCTCGTAACGATCGGCGGCGTCTCGCTCCTCTCGAAGGAGCTCGGTGAGGTGATCATCCCGTACGCGTTGATCATCGCGATCGCAACGTGCTTCTCATTCCTCGTGGGCGTCGCTTTCGACACGTATCCGGCCCTGCGCGCCGCGCGGCTCGACGCGATCGAGGCGTTGCGCCTATGATGTATGTCTCTGAAGCCTGGCGCGTCCTCATGGCAAACATGGCGCGCTCGCTCCTTACTGTGACGGGCCTCATCATCGGCGTCGGTGCGGTCGTCGCCATCCTCGTCCTCGGCAAGAGCATGGCCGGCGCGGTCGACGCCTCGCTCGGCGGCTTCGCCGATAGCTCGTTCATCATCTATCCCAACCCGACGCAGAGCGATGTCGCGACTGCCGCTATTCGGCTTCGGGACCTCACCGCCGTAAAAGCGACGGTCCCCGGAATCATGGATGCGCAGCCGCTCGGCTTCCACAGCGACCTCGTACGCGTGGGATACGCGCAGGTTCGCTACGAGATATCACCCGACGGTCCGATTCCGTTCAATACGACGCCGCTGCACTACGGGCGGCTCTTTACCGACAACGACGTCGCGGCCGCGGCGCACGTCTGCATCATCTCAAACGCCGTCTATCAGCGCCTCTTCCCGAACGGCGGCGACCCGACGGGCAATAATCTCTACGCGGGAGCGCAGCGCTACGTGATCGTCGGCGTTCTGCAGCCGCCGCATCACGGCTTCATCAACGCAACCTTCAGTGGAGACATCATCATCCCGTGGACGACGTACGTGGACACCTACGTCCGAGGCTCGACGGTTTTTGCCGGTCGCTTCATCGCCGATAACCCTGCGAGTATCCCGTCGCTCGAAGTGGCCGTCATGAACGAGCTGCGCACTCTCCGCGGCTCGAGCACGATTGAGTATGAAACCTTCGACAAGACCCAGATTACCCAAGGCATCAACGGCGTCTTCAACGCGATGACTCTCGTCGTCGCGCTTATCGGCGCCGTCTCGCTCGTTGTCGCCGGCATCGGCATCATGAACATCATGCTCGTCTCCGTGGCCGAGCGCACGCGAGAGATTGGGGTGCGCAAGGCGATCGGCGCGCGAGCAGGGCAGATCCTCGCACAGTTTTTCGTCGAGTCGCTGCTGCTCTGCGGAAGCGGCTGCGGCATCGGCCTGGGGATCGGTCTTGTCATCGGACAAGTGGTGAACCAAGTAGCGATCGTCAAAATCACCGGCTCGATCGCGCCGATTCCGTGGCTGACCGCAGTCCTGGTAGCTGCCGCCTTTGCGGTGGTTGCGGCACTCGCTTTTGGGACGTATCCCGCTTATCGTGCATCGAGGCTCGATCCGATCGAGGCGTTGCGCTATGAATGACGCTCCCGTCATCGAGCTACGCGGAATCGTGAAGATCTATACGAGCGGCCCGCTCGAGCTCGAGGTGCTGCACGGACTCAATCTCACCGTTCAGCGGGGCGAGTACGTCGCAATCATGGGACCCTCGGGCTCGGGAAAGTCGACGCTTATGAACCTCGTCGGATGTCTCGACCGCCCTTCCCGCGGTACGTATCGGCTCGACGGCGTCGATGTCGCCGGGCTCGACGACAACGCGCTCGCCGCGATTCGTCTGCGTAAGCTCGGGTTCGTCTTTCAGGGATACAACTTGCTCGGTCGCGCCGACGCCTTGAACAACGTCGCGCTTCCACTGTTCTACGCAGGCCTCGCTACCAAGGAGCGCCGCGAGAGGGCGATGGCGAGGCTCGCGGAGGTGGGCCTTGCCGACCGCGCACGCCACAAACCGAGCGAGCTCTCGGGCGGACAGCAACAGCGCGTCGCGATCGCGCGGGCGCTTGCGAACGACCCGGCGGTCCTCTTGGCCGACGAGCCGACCGGGAATCTCGACTCGGCAACCAGCGAGGAGCTCCTCGAGCTCTTCAGCAAGCTCCATGGAAATGGTCGAACAATTCTCATGGTTACGCACGACGAGGGAGTCGCGGCCCATGCTCGCCGCATCGTGCGGCTCCGAGACGGGAATATCGTAGCGGACGCTCAGCGTTAACCAGAGAAGAGAATAGAAGTATGGTAAAAAGTCGTATCCTTCCCGGCCTGATCGTCGGTCTTGCCGGTGTCGTCGTCGGAGCGCTCGTTATGATGCTCTATGCGAGCACGCACTTCGCCAACGTCGCCGGGCCGAACAACTCGCTGCCCGTGGTCTCCGCCGCGCCACTCTCCGGCGTCAGCGACCAAGACCGCATCGTGAGCGCGGTGAAGCGCACGAAGGCCTCAGTCGTCGCCATCGACGTGAACGTGAACGGACAGGAGTACAATCCCATGTGCGACGACCCGTTCTTCCGCCAATTCTTCGGAAGCCAGGTGCCCTGCGAGCAGAACGTCCGCGGGCAAGATTCCGGCTCCGGCTTCGTCTACGACCGGGACGGTGACATCGTCACCAACGCGCACGTCGTGACACCGCCGGAGGGCGCGCACGTCACCGGCATCACGGTCGTCTTCCCGAACGGTGACCACGTTCCGGCCCACGTCGTCGCCGAGAACGTCGAGGCCGACATCGCGATCATCAAGGTGAGCGACTACGCGAAACTTCCACCTCCGCTCGAGCTTGCCGACTCCGACCGCCTCGAACAAGGGCAGTGGGCAATCGCGATCGGCGAACCGCTCGAGCTGCAGCAGACCGTAACCCTCGGTATCGTGTCGGCGTTCGATCGTGACGAGACGATCCCGACGGAGGACGGGAACGCCATCGATTTCAAGGGGCTTCTCCAGACGTCAGCGCCGATCAATCCGGGCGACTCCGGCGGACCGCTCATCGACATTGATGGCCGCGTCATCGGCATCAACCAGTCGACGGCTCGTCCCTCGTTGGCCCAGGGAATCGGCTTCGCGATTCCTTCGAACACCGTGCGGCGGGTCGTGGCGCAGCTCCAGGCGCACCCCGGCGTCTATCAGGGGACGAACGAAGGCTTCATGGGCGTGGCACTTCAGGACCTCACGCAAGGCCTTCGCAACGAGATTGGTTATACGAACGGCAGCGGTGTGGCAATCGTGCAGGTCGTCGGCGGATCGCCGGCCGACCAAGCCGGCCTTCAGCCGGGCGATGTGATCGTCTCCGCCGACGGCCAAGCCTTCAGCTCGCAGAGCACGCTCAGCCACTACATCGCCTCAAAGAAGCCGGGACAGCAGCTACGCCTCAACATCTGGTCGCAGGGTAACCGGAAGCTAGTAGTCGTGAAGCTCGGCGAGCGTCCCGCCGCCCAGCCACAACAGACCCAGCAGCCATAGTGGGGGGCCAAAAAGGGTTCCCCTGCAACCCGGGCCGCCTAGCCCGGGTTGCTCTTGATGTAGCCGGTCAGACTGCTATGATGACCGAGCGCAACCGTTCGTAAGCGGCAAGGCGTACCCTAAAGCTCGCGCGTTATAACCTCCGCGCGGCAACGGGGGAGCTGGTCCAGGACGATTGCACGTCACAGAATTTTTCGATGAAAGAGGTACCAAAACTACATGGCTAAAGTGGTCGGCATCGACCTCGGCACGACGAACTCCGTCGTCGCCGTCATGGAGGGCGCACAGCCCGTTGTCATCCCTAACTCCGAAGGATCCCGCACGACGCCGTCCGTCGTAGCGTTCACCAAAACCGGTGAACGCCTCGTCGGACAGCTCGCAAAGCGTCAGGCGATCACAAACCCCGATCGCACGATCTCTTCTATCAAGCGGCACATGGGCGAAGGCGACTATCGGGTGAAGATCGACGGCAAGGATTACACGCCGCAAGAGATCTCTGCGATGATCCTCCAGAAGCTCGTGAACGACGCGAGCAATTATCTCGGCGAACGGGTGACCAAAGCGGTCATCACCGTTCCCGCATACTTCAACGACGCGCAGCGTCAAGCGACGAAGGACGCCGGTAAGATCGCCGGTCTCGATGTCCTGCGCATCATCAACGAGCCGACGGCGGCGGCGCTCGCCTACGGTCTCGACAAGAAAACCAACGAGACGATCCTCGTCTGGGATCTGGGCGGCGGCACGTACGACGTCTCGATTCTCGAGGTCGGCGACGGCGTCTTCGAAGTGAAGGCGACCAACGGCGACACGCACCTTGGCGGCGACGATTACGACGCTCGGGTCGTGGACTGGCTGGTCACGAACTTCCGTAAAGATCAAGGGATCGATCTCTCTAAAGACCGCCAGGCACTGCAGCGTCTCACCGAGGCTGCCGAGAAGGCGAAGATCGAGCTCTCTGCGGTCGTTCAGACGTCGATCAATCTACCGTTCATCACGGCAGACCAAGAGGGGCCGAAGCACCTCGACTACGTGCTCACACGCGCGAAGTTCGAGGAGTTGACGAGCGACCTCACCGATCGTTGCATCGCTCCGTTCAAGAACGCGATCGCCGATGCGAAGCTCGACATCTCGA
>JASHTE010000293.1 GCA_030040695.1 Vulcanimicrobiota bacterium
CCGCGATCGCAGCGCTCGCGGTCGGCGTGCTCTGCTCGGCGATGGGGACGTACGTCATCTTGCGCCGTCTCGCATTCATCGGTGACGGAATTGCGCACGCGTCCTTTGCGGGCATCGTCATCGCCTACATGCGCGACGCGAACTATTATCTCGGCGCGGCGGTTGTCGCCGTGCTCACCGCGCTCGGCATCGGCTTCGTCCATCGCCGCGGCCGTATCTCGATGGACACTTCGATCGGCGTGCTCTTCACGGGTGCCTTTGCGCTCGGCGTGTTTCTCATGAGCCGCCAGAGCAACTATGCCGTCGACCTCCAGAGCTTCCTCTTCGGCGACATCCTCGCGGTCCAACCGAACGATCTGAAGATCATCATTGGGCTCGCCGCGCTGGTTGCCGTTGCGCTGCTCGTCCTCTATCGCGGCCTGCTCTACACGACCTTCGATCCGGTCGTCGCGCAAGCCGGGGGGATCCGCGCGGGCGCCTACGAGTACGCGCTCCTCGTCCTCGTCGCGCTCACCGTCATCATCGGCTTGCAATCGGTCGGCATCGTGCTCGTTGCCGCCTTGCTCGTGACGCCCGCGGCTGCCGCCTATCAACTGACGAACCGCTTCGCCCCGATGTTCGTGCTCTCGATGCTCTTCGGCGCGGTCAGCTCGCTCGGCGGGCTCTACCTCTCGTACTACGCGCGCGGATCGAGCGGCGCAACGATCGTGCTCGTCACGACGGTGCTCTTCTTTCTCGCGCTCGGCTTGAAGAGTGTCCGTCAGTCGGCAGCGCGGCGCACCGTCCACGTCTCTTCGCCGGTCGCGTCTAAGTAGCCCGCGCTCGCGAGCGCATCGAATACTTCGCGCAGTGCGGCGCGCTCGTTTTTGTTCGGCATGCCTGCCCACCGCATCGCTGCCTCACCGAGCTCGATGCGATTGCCCTCGTTGAGTAAACCGCGGACGAAGGAAGACGAAAGTTTCACGCGCTCCATGCGGTGCGCGAGCGGTGCGAGCGTTGCATCGAACCCGTTGCTCTGCGGCGATGGCTGGGGAGCCGCGACGATCGGCGCCGTCGGCGCGAAGTGAGGCTTTTGTGGCGGCGCCTCGGGAACCGCGACGACACGCGCAATCGCGGCATCTGTGATCGAAGGAAAGAACTCTCCGAACATCGCACCGAGCGCGTGAGCAGGTACCGCGTTGACGACGCGTGTGCGTCGCTCGATGCCCCGAAGCATCGCGCGCGCGACGCGCTCGGGCTGCACGGCGATCGCATCGCGCTCGCGCTGCTTCCCCGCACTCTCGGAGAACTCGGTGTCGACGGCGCCGGGATCGACGTACGTTACCGCAATGCCTTCGCGCGCGAGCTCGCGCCGCAACTGAGACGCGACGGCTCGAACCGCCGCCTTCGCTGCGCAGTAGCCGCCGTAGTAGGGCGCCGGCACGCGTGCGAGGCCGGACCCGACGAACACGAGCACGCCGTGCGCAGCACGCATCGCCGGCAGCGCGGCGCGCGCGATGCGCAGCGGTGCGGCAACATGCGTCTGCCATTGCGCGTCGAGTGCCGCGTCACTTTGGTCGAGCAATGCTCCAGGCGCGCCGTACCCTGCGTTGTTGACGACGACGTCAATCCGGCCGAACTCGCGCAGTGCCGTATCGACGACACGCTGCGGCGTATCTGCCGCACACACGTCGGCGACGAGCACCTCGGCCTTGCCACCTGCGGCGCGAATCTCTTGCTGAAGGGCCTCGAGGCGATCTCGCCTCCGCGCAACGAGCAGGACGCGCCAGCCCTCGCGAGCGGCGAGCGCCGCGAGAGCGCGTCCGATGCCCGATGAGGCGCCGGTGACGACCATGACACGATCATCATTCATACTGCTGGAGGTACTCGCGGTACACGTTCTCGATTCCCTCCGGCAGCGAGGCATAATACGCTCGCTCGCCGATGAGATCGGGTGGCTGCGCGTCCACGACAGCGCGTCCCTCGCGAGCAAACTCCGCGAGCGCGCGCGCAACCGGCTTCTCGTTGCCGTCGGCGCGAATGATGCCGAAGTGCAGCTCGTGCGGCGCCAAATCGAAGGGCGGAAGGTGCGCGAGTGAAGGATCGTAGTCTGCCCAGCACCACCAGAAGGCACCGATCGCCCCGCGCCGGTGCAGTTTGTCGAGCACCGTCCGCGCGTATTGCACCATCTCTTCGTCGTTTGCCGAGGAGCTCGGCAGACCGAACTCGCTGAAGAGGACGTGCTTGTGCGTGAATGATCGCACGAGCGCGTAGAGGAACGGCACGACCTCCGTGTCGAGCGGCCCGCGCGAGAAGACGCTGTAGATCGAGTAGCCGTGCATCGTTGCGAGCGCCCACGGCGCCGAGAGTGACGAAGGGCGGAGCTTACGATCGCGCTCGAAATCTTCGCCGTGGATTCCACCCGTGCAGCCCGCTACCGATTCCTGCACGAGCGCGTCGCTCAGGATGCCGCTCCACGCGGCCGCATCGTCGGATGTCGCGGGTTCGCGTAGATTCGAAAACTCGTTTCCGATGTCCCACGCATAGAGCGCGGGATGACGCGCGGCAGACGCCGCGACGGCGCGCGCGAGCAGCACCTGGCCG
>JASHTE010000294.1 GCA_030040695.1 Vulcanimicrobiota bacterium
TTCAAGATCGTCTCGGTCTCCGGCCACGTGCAGCGGCCCGGCAACTACGAGGTACCGCTGGGAACGCCGGTGCGCGAGCTGCTCGAGCTTGCCGGCGGATTGCGGCCAGGGCGAACGCTCAAGGCGATTCAACCCGGCGGCGGTTCATCGGCGTGCATCTTCGAGGAGCAGCTCGACCTTCCGTACGATTACGAGTCGCTCGCGAAGGCGGGGACGATGCTCGGATCGGGCGCGATGGTCGTCTTCGACGACACGACCGATTTCGTGAAAGCCGCATACAACCTCGTGCGGTTCTTCTCGCACGAGTCGTGCGGGCAGTGTACCCCGTGCCGCGAAGGTGGGCATTGGCTCGAGCGCGTCCTCGAGCGCTTCGTCGAGGGGCGCGGCTTGCGCGGCGATCTCGAGATGATGCACCGCGTCAGCGCGACGATCACGGGTATCAATCTCTGCCCGCTCGGCGATTCGATCGAGCCGTTCTTGAAATCCGTGCTCGATCATTTCCCGGAAGCGTTCGAGGCACGCATCGCATGAACAAGCTTCGAGGTTCGTCCGTTTCGGAGACGCTCGTCGCCCGCCGCTCGCACGCTTGTCATCCTGAGCGTAGCGAGCGGAGTCGAAGGACGACCGGACGGCATTGCGTCGGTGGTTCGACTCCGCGCTCACTCCGTTCGCGCTACGCTCACCATGACAAAGCGAGAGCGCTGCTCGGGATGACAAAAGAATGACTGAGCTCGTCAAGTTGACGATCGATGGGGTCGAGTTGGAGGTGCCGAAGGGGACGCTCCTCGTCGAGGCTGCGCGTACCGTCAAGCAAGAGATTCCGATCTACTGCTATCACACGAAGCTCGGCCCCGCGGGGCTCTGCCGCGTCTGCCTCGTCGAGATCGAGGGCATGCCGAAGCTTCAGATTGCGTGCAACACGCAGGTGGCCGACGGCATGGTTGTGCGCACGCGCAGTGACAAGGCCGACGCGGGGCGCGCGATGGTGATCGAGCTGCTCCTGGCAAACCATCCGCTCGACTGTCCGATCTGCGACAAGGGCGGCGAGTGCGACCTGCAAGATTACGCGATGGCATATGGGCGAGGAGCCTCTGACGTCGTCGATCCGAAGGAGAGAAAGCCGAAGGCGGTCGATCTCGGACCGACGATCGTGCTCGACGAAGAGCGCTGCGTCGTCTGCCAGCGTTGCGTACGCTTCGACGACATCATCGTGCGCGACGCGCAGCTCGTCGTGAAGGATCGCGGTCATCGCGATATCATTGCTACCGCGACCGGGGCGCCGTACCGCCATTACTTCACCGGCAATGTTACCGAGCTCTGCCCGGTGGGAGCGCTCACGTCGAAGACCTATCGCTTCAAGTCACGTCCGTGGGACCTCGCGCGCACCCAGACGAGCTGCACGCAGTGCTCCGTCGGATGCCGTCAGTTCGTCGACGTTCGCTATGGGAAGATCATGCGCACCATGACCGTCGCAGAGGACGAGGCGATCTCCGACGGCTGGCTCTGCGATCGCGGGCGCTACAACATCGGCTTCTACGAGTCTTCAGAGCGCTTGACACAACCGCTCTATAAGAAAGATGGGCGCTTCATTCAAGTCGGCTGGGACGACGCGTTCGACCTGTGGGCCTCTGCGCTGCGCAAAGCCGCGCGTCCGGATTGGATTGGCGCGATCGGCGGCGGGCGGCTGACGAACGAAGAGGCGTACATTTTGCAGCACCTGTTCCGCGCGCTTGGTACGGAGAATCTCGATTGGCGCGCGGGGCGCCAGCGGCAGGCGACGCCCGGTGCCCGAGCCGGAACGATCGCCGAGATCGAACGGATGCAAGCGATCGTCATCGCCGGCGAATCGCCGGCGGAACTCGCGCCGGTCTTCGATCTGCGCATACGCAAAGCCGTGCTGCGCAGCGGTGCCCGCGTGATACGCGCAAGCGATGCGGAGCGCGCGCTTGCGGAGCTCGGCAACGGCGTCGAGCACGTCGCACTCGTTTGGGACGGGGTGGACCTCGCTCTCGGGCGCAGCCTCGACGAGCGTCTCGCGGCGATCCCCAACCTGCGCACGTACATCGTCGGCGAACAGCCCAATGCGCGTGGTGCGGAGGCGATGGGCATGCTTCCCGCGGCAGGCGGCCACGGGAGCGCCGAAATGCTCGGCGCCGGCCTCGCCGTGCTCTCGCTCTTCGGCGTCAATCCGGTTCGCAACGCGCCGGCAACGTTCGGCGCGCGTGAAGCGATCGAGCGCGTCCCATTCGTCGTCGTGAGCGAGCTCTTCATGACGCAGACCGCCGAACTTGCGACACTCGTGCTCCCGGCAAAGGGCGCTTTCGAGAGGAGCGGCACGACGACGAGCTTCGCCGGCGACGTGCTTTCGCTGAAAGCATCTTTGCAAGCACCGGACGGGGTGCTCGCCGACCTCGAGATGCTCGTCGGGCTCGCGCGCGCGCTGCGCATCGAGCTGCCCTCGCGCGAGGAGGTTGCAGCGGCCGTCGCGCAGCGCGCGGCACACGCTGCGGAGTTTGGATTCGGTGACGCGCGCTACGGGAAGAGCTACGCGGAGGAAGAGGCGCAGCCGCGGCGTCTCTTCTCCGGCGGCGGCACGTGCGCGCACGACGAGCGTATCGCTGCGCTGCTCGAGGTACCGGCGTGATGCTGCCGCTCTGGCTCGTCGTGCTCATCAAATCGGCGGTGCTGCTCTTCGTCGTCGTGACCTCGTTTGCGTATGCGATGCTTGCGGAGCGCAAGGTGATGGGCTGGATGCAGTTGCGCCCCGGGCCGAATCGCGTCGGCCCATGGGGATTGTTGCAGCCCGCCGCCGACGCACTCAAGCTCATCCTGAAAGAAGACCTCGCGCCGCGCACCGCCGATCCGTTGCTCTATCGCCTCGCGCCGTTCATCTCGCTACTCACCGCTTTTTCGGTCTACGCGGTCATTCCGTTCGGTTCGTCCCCGGGAGGCACGTGGGCGATCGGAGACGTGAACGCCGGCGTGCTGTTTCTCCTTGCAGTCACGTCGATCGGCATCTACGGCATCTCACTGGGAGGCTGGGCATCCGGCTCAAAGTATCCGCTGCTCGGCAGCGTGCGCTCGACGGCCCAGATGATCAGCTACGAGCTCGCGATGGGGCTCTCACTCGTCGGCGTTCTCCTCGTTGCTGGAACGACGTCGCTCGCCGGCATCGTCGAGGCGCAGAAGAATCTGTGGTTCTTCATCCCGCAGCTCGTCGCGTTTCTCGTCTACGTCGTCACCGCGATTGCAGAGACGAATCGCGCTCCGTTCGATTTGGTGGAAGCGGAGACGGAGCTCGTCGC
>JASHTE010000295.1 GCA_030040695.1 Vulcanimicrobiota bacterium
CGCTGGAATGAGATCGGCCGTGTAACCGCTCGCATCATCGCGCAGATCGGCGTCGTCGAAGAGGAACGCCTCGTTATCCGCGATCGCCGCGCGCACCATGGCGCAGCGATCCTCAACCGGCGCAAGGGGCTGGCCGCGGTAGTGTTGATGGTTTGCCGGAACGAAAAGCACGCGTTCGAGGCCTTCGATACGGCGCGCCGCCTCAGCGATGAAGAGATGCAGGTTGTGGACTGGGTCGAAGGTCCCGCCGAAGATGCCGATCTTCACGAATACGTGAACTCATACGCGCCGATCCGTACCGTGTCCCCTTCGGCGGCACCCATCTCTCGTAGCCGCCGCTCGACGCCGATGCGCTCGAGCGCGCGTTCGAAGCGTGCGAGCGCCTCATCGGAGTCGAAGTCCGTCATCGCGGCGAGCCGTTCCACGCGTTCGCCGCTGATGAGGAAGCTTCGATCGCTCGTGCGCGCGATCGAGAAGTCCTCGCGGGGCACGAGATCGATGCGCGCCTCGGGTTGCGCGCGCGAGGGCTGAGGCGCGGCGGCGATCGCGTGCGTGATGGCGTAGAGGAGCTCGCGCATGCCTTCTCCCGTGACGGCGCTGATGCCGTACACTTCACCGTAGCGCTCGCGCGCGAGCGTGACGTTCTCGCGCGCATCGGGTAGGTCGATCTTCGAGACGCACAGGAGCATCGGCTTTTCGATCAGCGCCTCGTTCCAGGCTCGAAGCTCGTTCTCGATCATCGTCTTGTCGCGCACGATCTCGTCGAACGGCTTGGCGCCGTCGAGCAGGTGGAGCAGCACGCGCGTACGCTCGACGTGCCGGAGAAAGCGATCACCGAGCCCTGCGCCTTCATGCGCCCCTTCGATGAGCCCGGGAACGTCGACGAGCACGAACGATTCTTCCTCAGAGATGCGCACGACGCCGAGTTGAGGCTCGAGTGTCGTAAAGGGATAATCCGCGACCTTCGGGCGCGCTGCCGAGACGACCGAGAGGAGCGTCGACTTTCCCGCGTTGGGAACGCCGACGATTCCGCAGTCGGCGAGCAGCTTCAGCTCGAGACGAAGCGTGCAACGCTCACCGGGCTCGCCGTGCTCGGCGAACCGCGGTGCCTGGCGAACGCTCGTTGCAAAGTGTTGATTGCCGAGGCCGCCACGCCCGCCTTTGGCTACGAGGACGCGCTCACCAGGCTGGGCGAGATCCGCGATCAACGCCTCGGGCCTTCCTTCATACGAGCGGTAGGCGAGCGTACCAGCGGGGACGTGGATCGTGAGATCTTCGCCACTGCGTCCCGACTTGTTGGAGCTGCCGCCGTTCTTCCCCGACTCCGCCTCGAAGCTGCGACGGTACCGAAACTCGACCAGGGTGGAGAGGGCGCTCGTCGCTTCGAGATAGACGCTGCCACCCGCGCCGCCGTCACCGCCCGCCGGCCCTCCTTTGGGGATGTATTTCTCGCGCCGCCACGCCACGATACCGTCGCCACCGTTCCCGGCCGCGACGCTTACCGTCGCTTCATCAATAAACTGCATAGAAAGCTCAGACTCAGTTGAAACGGCTTCCTACGGTGAGGAGTTTTCGGCCGCCTCGCTCTCGCAGTCATAGCTCCGCTCGGCGGTTGGAGACGCCTCACGGCAGGAAGCCGTCTCAACCAAAGATTTGAGCAGTCTCGTAAAACTAGGCTGCGGATCTAACGTTTATGAGCGTGCGGTTGCGGCGGTTGGTGAACTCGACCGTGCCTTCGACGAGCGCGAAGAGCGTGTGGTCCTTTCCCATACCGACGTTCTCACCGGCATGAAACTGTGTCCCGCGCTGGCGCACGATGATGTTCCCTGCGATCACGCGTTCGCCGCCGAATTTCTTTACGCCCAGCCGCTGCGCGTTTGAGTCGCGACCATTGCGAGTGGAGCCGGCGCCCTTTTTCGATGCGAAAAGCTGGAGATCGAACCGGAACATAGCCGCGTGATTGTAGCAGGGGCTCCGACCCTTGGCAAGCGCGCTACGGACGAACGGCGGCCTCGGGAATTTCGAGGCTGAGGCTCTCGGCGTCGAGCTTCGCCTCGAGTCCGATCGGAAGCACCCACTGCTCGTGAATGTGACCGAAAGGAAGACCGGCGACGACTGGGCGGTCGAGGTCGCCGAGCCGGTCGGCGATCACCTGATCCGCCGTCATGGATGGCCCCTGAGCCTCGCAGTGCGTGCAGGCGCCGAAGAGGACGCCCTTCGTCGCCTCGAGAGCGCCGGCGAGGCGCAACTGTGTCAGCATGCGGTCGATCCGGTACGGCTGCTCCTCCGTCTCCTCGAGAAGGAGAAGCGCCCCGCGGAAAGCCGGGACCCACGGAGTTCCGACCAGAGCCGAGACGAGGCTTAGATTGCCTCCTGCCAACCGTCCTCGCGCGCTGCTGGCCCGAACGACGTGTGCCTCCCGCGCGCGCAACGTGCCGATCGGCTCCGTCGACATGCAGACGCGCTCGACATACGCGAGCGTCGCGTCGTCGAAGACCGACTCGCGTGCGGCGAGTGGCCCGTGAAAGGTCACGACGCCGCTCCGCCTCGCAACCGCGTTGAGCACTGCGGTGAGATCTGAGAATCCCATGACGACCTTCGGGTCGGCCGCGATTGCGGCGTAGTCGAGCTCGTCCAGAATGCGCATCGTGCCGTAGCCGCCGCGCAGAGCGATGATGCCGCGAATCTCCGGATCGCGCGCCATTTGGTTAAAGTCGGCGGCGCGCTCCCGGTCGCTGCCCGCCAGATAACCGCTCGATGCAGCGGCAAAGCGCCCCAGCACGGGTTCCAACCCCAGCAAGCGCACGTGCTCGATACCCTTCTCGATTTCGCTACTCGAGAGCGGCGATGCCGGAGCGATCAACCCGATGCGATCGCCGCGACGCAGTGCGGGTGGCTTGCGCATCGAAGCCGGAAAGGAGGGAAGCACGCAGGTTGCAGCGGCCATCGTCAAAGAGAGAAACTCGCCTCGCGTCGTCACGTGGCGTCGAGAGTTCAGCGGCGAAGGTGCCGGTACCCGCGGGAAGGTCCTGCATTAACTCGCCCGTAAACTGCATCTAGTTTTGGAGTCGATGCATCGCAATCCGAGCCCCGCCGGGACGACGGCTCGGCTTCGCGTCTTTGTCACGGGACTCGGCGCTGTGACACCGCTCGGCAACGATCGCGCGGAGTTCTGGCGTCGCCTTTGTGCCGGTGAATCCGGCGTCGGGCCTATTACGAGCTTCGACGCCGGCGACTTTAGCACGCGCTTCGCCGCTGAAGTGAAAGGCTTCGACGCCGGTCAGCTCATCGGCAAAAAAGAGTCGCGCCGCATGGACCGCTTCACGCAGTTTGCGTTCGTCGCCGCCCGCGAAGCGATTGCCGATGCGCGCTTTCCGGAGGAGAAGAGCGTGCGTGACCGCGTCGGCGTCGTGCTCGGGACGGGCATCGGAGGAATTCGAACCTTCTGGGAGATGTCCGATCGCGCGCACGAGCTCGGCACGTGGGCGAGGACGTCGCCGTTCTTCATTCCCATGCTCATGAGCAACGCCGCTCCCGCGCACATTTCGATGAGCTTCGGGTTTCGCGGTGCAATCTTCGCCACAGCGAGCGCGTGCGCGAGCGCGAACGATGCAATCGCCACCGCCTACAACTTGGTAGCGCACGGAGATTGCGTGGCGGCGATCACCGGCGGGACGGAGGCAACGATTACGCCGCTCGCGATGGGGGGCTTCTGCTCGATGCGAGCGCTCTCGACGCGCAACGACGACCCCGCACACGCCTGTCGCCCATTCGATCGTGAACGTGACGGTTTCGTCCTGGGAGAGGGCGCCGGGATATTGCTCATCGAGGAGGCGGAGCACGCGCGCGCGCGCGGCGCGACCGTCTACGCCGAAATCCTCGGCTACGGGCAATCGGCAGATGCGTACGACATCGTCGCGGTCGAGCCGAACGGCGACGGCGTCGTTCTCGCGCTGGAACGAGCATGCGCGAGCGCGGGCATTACACCGAACGAGATCGATTACATCAACGCGCACGGCACCGCGACGCCAATCGGCGATCCCGCGGAGTCGAAGGCGATCGAGCGCACCTTCGGCGAGCACGCCTATCGCATCGGCGTGAGCTCGACGAAGTCTATGACGGGGCACGCGCTCGGCGCGGCAGGAGGCCTCGAGGGTGTCGCGACAGCGCTTGCCGTCGCGAACGACATCATGCCGCCGACGATCAACTACGAGTTCCCCGACCCGGAGTGCACGCTCGACTACGTTCCAAACGTCGCGCGCAAAGCAACGATCCGTACGGCGCTCTCGAACTCGTTCGGTTTCGGAGGACACAATTGCGTGATCGTCTTCGGCAAACCACGTTGACGTGGCAGCCGACCAAAGAAGCAAGCAGCTGCGTGCGCTCATTGCGACCGCGGGCGTCCGCCTCGTTCCGGATCTCGCCGCGATCGACCGCGCGTTCGTGCACGAGAGCTACGCGCGCGAGTTCAAACAGCCCTCGAACGAGCGCCTCGAGTTTCTCGGCGACTCCGTGCTTGGCGCCGTCACGGCGGCATGGCTCTACGAACGCTTTCCGGACGAGCCGGAGGGAGAGCTGACCCTGCGCAAAGCGTGGATCGTGAACGACGCTCAGCTCGCCCGCACGGCCCGCCGCCTCGGCTTCTCGCAGCTCGTGTTGCTCGGTGCGGGAATGCGCAACGCCGGAGGAGCGGAGAACGCATCGATTCTCGCCGATGCATTCGAAGCGTTCGTGGGCGCAATCTACGTGCGCTACGGGATCGAGCGTGCACGGCGCTTCGTCCTACGAGAGCACATCGAGCGGCTCGAACATGACGCAGGCGCACCGCTCGACGCAAAGACGCGATTGCAACACCATGCGCAGGCGCACCTCGGTGCGACGCCGTCCTACGTCGACGAAGATCACGGCACGCCGCAGCAGCCGGCGTTCGTCTCACGCGTTGAGGTGAACGGACGGCTCTTGGGCACCGGACACGGCTCCTCGAAGAAGCTTGCTCAGCAGGCCGCCGCGCGTGACGCGCTGCGCGCGCTCGAGCTGAACGGAAGCGTGCGGGATGAAGCTTAAGCGCCTGAAGCTCTTTGGCTTCAAGACGTTTGCCGAGCCAACGACGATTGAATTCGACGCGGGCATCACGGCGATTGTGGGTCCGAACGGATCGGGAAAGTCGAACATCGTCGACGCGACTCGCTGGGTGCTCGGCGAGACGTCAACTCGTTCGCTGCGCTCGGCAAAACTCGAAGACGTGATCTTCGCAGGAAACGAGAAACGCAAGCCCCTCGGACTTGCGGAGGTCTCAATCAGCTTCGACAACAGCGACCATTCGCTGCCGATCGAATACGAAGACGTGGAGATCACGCGCCGCGCCTATCGCGCCGGCGAGAGCGAGTACTTCATCAATCGCACGCAGGTGCGGCTGCGCGACGTGCACGATCTCTTGATGGGGACCGGCCTCGGACCGGGCTCGTATGCGATCGTCTCGCAAGGCGAGATCGACGCGGTGCTCAAGAGCAAGCCCACCGAGCGGCGTGTGCTCTTCGAAGAGACCGCCGGTATCAGTAAGTTCTTGGCGCGTAAGAATGAGTCGCTTCGCCGGCTCGAGCAAACGGAGCAAAACGCAATTCGCATCAGCGATCTCATCGCCGAGACGGAGCGACGCATTCCGGAGCTCGAGACACAGGTACGTCGCGCGCGACGCTATCGGCGGGTGAACGCACGTGTCCGCGACCTCGAGATTCTCTCGTATCTCCGCGCGAGCGCCTCGCGGCGTGAGGAGCGCGAACGCCTACGGGAGGAGATGAAGGGCGACGAGGAG
>JASHTE010000296.1 GCA_030040695.1 Vulcanimicrobiota bacterium
CAACAATTGACGCTTACCTCGCTCGGCGAAGTCCTCGGGCGTGACCTCGCAACGCTGAAGCGCAGCGCAATCGAGCATCTGACGCTCCCTGAGCTCAATGGGGACGCCGCGACCGACGCGGCACTTGAGACGCTCGTGGACCGTCTCTGTCTCTCGCTAGCTCTTGCCAAGCCGATTGGCTTGGCGACGTGGTCCGAGCGTGAGGCGCGCCGAGTCGGGCGCGCGGGGGTGAGCGATATGCTCTCCGCCGCGTCGCACGCGATCTCGGTTATGGCTGGAAGATTCCCGGTTGACCGTACGCGGGTGCTGACGGCTCTCGATCTTCTTGCCGCCGAGGCCCAGCGGGCAGCGGCCGTGACCTCGACGCAACCGAAGGCGCCTGAGGTCGATCGGACGGTCGATGTGCTGCTGGCAATGCTTGCCGAGCGTGATGCGGCTACTGCAGCCCATTCAAAGGCAACCGCGGTGTGGGCGCGGCGACTCGCCACGAAGCTCGGGCTCGACGCTGAGCGCGTCGACCTGGTAGAGCTTTGCTCGTTGCTGCACGACATCGGCAAAGTCGGTACGCCAGATTCAATTTTGCAGAAGCCCGGCCCGCTGACGGAGCCGGAGTGGGTGATCATGCGCCGCCATCCGGGAGCTGGGGCGAAAATGCTCTCCGAGATCCCTTCGCTGCGTCGCTGCGCCGCGATCGTTCGCGCGCACCATGAACGTTTCGACGGCACGGGCTATCCCGACGGCCTGAGCGGCAACAAGATTCCTTACGAGGCACGTATCCTTGCCGTCGCCGACTCTTTCCACGCAATGGTAACGGAGCGCCCGTATCGCAGCGCGATCTCGCCACGCGACGCCCTCACGATTCTCGAGGAGGGCAAGTCAAGCTGGTGGGACCCCGAAATCGTCGACGCCTTCGTCGGCATATTCGAACATCGTGCCCACGTCCCCAACGCCGAGCCTGCCGCCCTCGTCTAGCGCCGCGCTCGCTTGCCTGCACTAGGCGCCACAGCCCGGACACAGGGTTCGGCCGCAGGATGCAGCGTAGATGCAAGGCGTGGCAAGCGCCCGTGTTGCGGTCGTCGATGACGATCGCCTAATTCGCGAGATGCTCGAGCTCGGTCTCGCGCGCGAAGGTTTTGAAGTCGCGACAGCCTCTGACGGGCAGGCTGCCCTCGATCTCGTCCGGCGTTTCGACCCGGAGGTAATCATCCTCGACATCATGATGCCGAAGATCGACGGCCTCGCGCTCCTGCCGATGCTGCGCGAGATCAGCCACGTTCCGATCCTCATGCTCACGGCAAAGGGTGGGTTGGAGGATAAAGTTCGTAGCCTCGGCGCCGGCGCCGACGACTATCTCGTGAAGCCCTTCGCGTTTGAGGAGCTGCTCGCTCGTCTGCACGCGAAACTACGGCGCCCGCAACTGATCGACGAGCGCGTCTTGAAATGGCGCGACCTCTCGGTCAATATGGACACGCGGCAAGTGCGCCGCGGGAAGGACCCCATCGAGCTCACACATCGCGAATTTGATCTGCTTTCGGTCTTCATGCGAGAGCCACGCCGCGTCTTTAGCAAAGACCATCTCTTGGAGCTGGTTTGGGGGCATGACTTCGAGGGTGGGCCGAACATCGTCGAGACGTACATTTCCTATCTTCGCGCCAAGATCGACCGCCCGGGCGAGCCTGGTTCCTTCATAAGAACCGTGCGCAGCGTCGGATACGGCCTCGCCCAATAGCATCGAACGTGTTCCGCCGCTCGATCGCCTCCCGCCTCACCTTTCTTTACGCTTCGATCGTAGCGGTCACGATTTTGCTTGTCGTACTCGCCTCGTCGATTGCGCTTGTCGAGTACCTCAGCAGCTTCGAATCCGAGCTCATGATCGGCAAGCAGCAGCAGGCAAGTTTCATCGCCCAGAGTTTTCACGATTCCGGCCTTCCGATTCAACAGGCGGCTCCGGTGATCGTGCAGCGGCTGAGTAGTCTTGGGACGCGTGTCGCCGTTTACGACGAGCAAGGCTCGTTTGTCGCTGGCGACTCGACGCTCCACCCGCCGGCTCTCGACCGCATGCTTGCGCTCCATCTGCGCGTGCTCGAGATGGCAAATCCCGTGACACGCTTTCCACGCGCCTTTTTACTTCCAGCGGGAGCCGTGGGCGCGCCGCCGCCGTTCAGCGGCCGCGTCACTCCTCGCTCCGGTGTAGCGCCGATCGAGGGCGGCTTCGTCGCGCTCGAGCTCTCCTTTCCACTGCTCCTCGCCTCGCTGATGCCGTATTGGATCGTCGTTATCGGGCTCGCGCTGGGGGCGATCGCGATCGCTTGGTTCGGCGGACGTTTGGTCGCAACGCAGGCACTGCGTCCACTCAACGACGTCACCGACTCGTTGCGGATGCTCGCGAAGGGCGATTACAATCGGCGCAGCTTCGTCATGGCGGGTGGCGATGAGATTGCGACGCTAACGGGCGCCTACAACGAAGCGGCCGCTGCGGTCGCCTCGGCGATGGACGAGCGCCGCTCGACTGAAGAGCGAATGCGGCTCTTCGTCGCAGAGGCGGGACACGAGCTGCGCACGCCGCTGACGGTGATCGGCGGTTACATCGACGTGCTCCGTCGCGGTGCGGTGGAAGAGGTAAAGATCGCGCGCCAGATTCTCGCCACGATGGCGCTCGAGAAAGAGCACATGCGTAGCCTGATCGATCGGCTCATGCGCCTTGCGCGGCTCGACTCGGAGGCGCAACCCAATCCCGAGACGATCGATGTAGCGGAGCTCCTCCGCTCCCAGTGTGAAGCGGCTCGCCGCTTCGACGAGGAGCGAGACGTGGATTACGCGGTCGACGGAGCCACGACGATCGAAGCCGATCGTGCCGAGATCGGCGAGGCGATATGGAACATCGTCGAAAATGCGTTGAAGTACGCACCCGATAGCCCGGTGCATCTGGAAGCGACGAGGAGCAACGGACAGACTGCGATTGCCGTTCGCGACGAAGGCCCTGGAATGTCGGAGCCCGAGCGCATCCATGCATTCGAGCGATTCTATCGCGGCGACCAGCGCGGCGAGATCGCCGGCTCCGGGCTCGGCCTTGCAATAGCAAAGCGTGCGATCGAGCGCGCGGGTGGTAGGATTGCGATCGACAGCGCGCCGGGGCGCGGGACGACCGTCACGATTACGCTGTAGACGGCGGCGGTATCTCAGGCACCATTGAGGCAGGTCCGGCACAATTGCGATGCACGTGAAACGCCGGCTCCTCTTCTGTTCGCTTATGGCGGCGGCCCTGTGGCCGCTTTGCGCCGTTGCACAGCAGAGCGACACGGGCTCGATTCGCATCGTCGTGACGGATACGTCGACAAAGGCTCCGATCGAACTCGCGCGCGTCCTGCTCTCCGGACCCGTGATCACGAGCGAGCTGACCGGACGTAACGGAGAGGTACTCTTCACCGACGTCCCCGACGGTATCTATCGCGCGCGCGTCGTCAAGGGTGGCTACGAAGCGGTGACCTCCGAGCAGTTCGAGATCATCGAGGGCAATGCGGTCGAGGTGAGCGTCGGCCTCGCGCAGTTCTCGGGGCTCAAGGTCATCGGCCACGTCACCGTCCACTCTTCGATGGTCGTCTCCGCCGATACGATCAACGAGAACTCGGCGCAGCGGATCCTCTCGAGCGATCTCGCCGACGCATTGAACAAACTTTCGGGCGTTACCGTCTCGACCTCGAGCGACGACAGCGACGCAACACAAACGATTTCGCTCGAAGGCCAAGATCCGACGCAGACGCAGCTGACCCTCGACGGAATTCCGCTGAACGCACCGGGCACTGCAGGGAACCTGCGTGGCTTCGCGACCGATCTCTTTACCGGCGCCTCCGTTCGGTTTGGGGCGCAGGCCGGAGCGCTCGCCGGGAGCGTGAACTTTACGACCCTCGAGCCGACGTTGAGCTGGCTCTCTTACGGGTCGCTCGCCCTCGGATCGTACGGCAGGTACAACTACTCGGCGGCCGAGACGGGATCGCTGGGAAAGCTTGGTGTCGCAGTTGAGGTCGTCGATCGTAACACGCCGAGCCTTGTCGACGGCGACTACTATCTCGACTCGAGCGGCTTAGCCTACGTGCACAACGGCGACAACTCAACGGGCGGCGAGCTCGTCAAGCTCCACTACGACCTGAGCGATACGCAGACCCTCGTCGCGACATTCATGGGCTCGACGGTCGACACGAACCTCGTCTGCCTTCGCTACAACTATGGCGGTATGCCGTGCGGTTACGGTCCGAACAACGGTAGCCAGAATAGGTTCGATCTCTACTCGCTTACCGATGACGCGCTCGTCGGCGACACGACGATCCAAGCATCCCTGTACGGGATGGATACGACGAGCCTCAACGACGAGCTCAACCGGTACGTGGGAGGCGTACCGAGCCCGAACGGCTCCCAGTCGAACAGCGGGACGAACGGTTTCATGATCAACGCGACGCTGCCGTCGCGCGAGCGCCACACGATTGGGATCGAATTGTACGACACCGTGACGCACCAGGTGAGCACGGCCCTCGTGCCGGAGTCGATTCCGTACTACAGCGGCGCCGCGCAGTCGTCGTACGGCGCGCTTCAGATCACCGACACGATTCACTCCAACGACAGGCTCACGCTGAGTGAGAGCCTCGGCTTGACGCACACGTCGAACGCGCCGGCGAGCGCGCTCGGAACGACCGCCTTGAGCTGGCATCCGAATACGCACGACACCTATTCGGTGCAGTACTCACTGGGCGGCAGCTCCGCAGGGGGATTGCGGCAGACGCAGCTCACCGACCCTGCCTCGCTGCGCTTCGATTGCTACGGCAACGTTGCGTACGGCAGCGCGCCCGGGGCACAGCCGGGGGCGAGCAACAACAGCTCGGAGCGCATCAACTACACGCACACGATCTTCGGCGGCGACATCGCGCTCTCGCTCTACCGCACTGTCGAAAACAACGTGGTCCTGCCGGTCGACGTGAACGGTTCCGTGCTTCAAGCCGCGGGTATCCTACCGGCAGACTATGCCTCGCTCGTTCAGCCGATTTGGGACTCTACTGCGGGGTGCGGCGCACCTGCCGGAACGCCGTTCAGCCCGACGCAGCTGTACTTCAGCACGGCAATTGCCGGAACGGAGCGCGTCTACCAGGGCGCTGAGCTGACCTCGTTCTTCACATTCGGCAGCCTCATCGTCGAGCCATACTATAATATCACCGGCGCGGTGATGTACTCGGGTAGCCCGTTCGTCAACAATCCGTACTCGTTCGTCATTCCGGGGCAGCAGATTGCAAACACGCCGCTCCACAAGGCAGGAATCACGTTCGATTACAAGGCGCCCCACTCAGCGGTCGAATATCTCTGGGACGCGCAATATACCTCGATCAACAACGCCAACAACCTGCCGTCGTACCTGACGTTTGACGGAGGCGCGAGTGCGCAGCTCCAGCACGGCGTCCTGACGGTCGTCGCGGAGAACATCACCGATTCGTACGGCGGCGTCTTCACGAGCCCCGAGTGGGAAGTACCGTACACGACGGTCGGCGGTGTCATCATCAAGAACCTTGCGCGCCCACTGACTCCGCGCGAGTATCAGGTCACCTATACGGTACGATTCGGCCAAGGAGCGCAGCTCTTGCAGCGTAGCGGCCCGGTGACGACCCAGGAACATCATGGTGGTGGAGGCCAGGGTGGAGAGGGCGGCGGGCCGATGTTCTTCGGACCGGGGGGACCGCCGCCCGGCGCGGGGCCGCCGGGAGGTAACGGCGGAGGTTTCCGCCAGTTACTGCAGCCGCTGCCGACGACGCCTCCGACGCAGCCGTTCGCCGTGAGCAACGATCCGCAAACGTGCAGTGCAAGCAACGCAAGCTACGCGCAGACGCTCTCGACTGTGCTCGTCGCCTTCACCGCGCGCATCGAGGCGGCGAAGACCGCCGCCGGATATCCGGCGACGATGACGACGCCGGAGCTCGCCGATGCGACGATTACCTATCACAGCCTCGGGTCTACGTACGCGCTAACGATCACGCCGAAGACGGGCCATCCGATGCGCGGCATCATCGGCTGCTTGACGATGCACGTCGCGCGCGCCGCCGACGTAGCGACCTTCCACCTCTACGAGCCGCAGAACACGGTCTTCTTTGTGCCGCAGCTCGAGTTCATGCCGGCGGTCGGGCTCTACGTCGTCTTCCGCCAGCAGCAGGAAGGGCAAGAGAGCTTCCGCGTCTACGTGCTTCCGTCCGCACCGCCGAAAACACCATTTGAGGTGCGCAGTGGCGGCGCGTGCACCGGCGACCTCTACAACACCGCGGTGCAGATGCTCGGCGAGCTGCGCGCTTACTTCACGAGCGGCACG
>JASHTE010000297.1 GCA_030040695.1 Vulcanimicrobiota bacterium
TGGCATCGCGCCCGAGACGCATGGCCGCGACCTCCCGCGCGATGACGCCCCGGATTCCCTCGGCGGTGATCGACGAGAAGAGCGCGTCGAGTGCGTACTCGACGACGGGCTCGCTATAGCCCGTTCGTTCGACGATACGCGGTAGGACACGAACACGCGGCGGGAAATCTGCGTCACACCAGCGCGCGGCAGCGTCCGCGATTGCGCCGACCGCGCTGTCAGCGCGCCGCAAGCGTCTCGGCGTCGAGCGAACAGCCGCGAGGCTCTGCGCCTTGCTCGCGCCCAATAAGCACGATCTCGCGTCCGTAGCATGCTCCGAGGTCTTCGGTCTGCAACGCGAGGCACGACCAGAGATTGGCAAGGTCGACGTGCGCGAGCGCGCCGACGACGCCGTCAGGTAGAGTCGTCCCGTCGGGAGCGACGGTTCTCGCACGCATCCATGTCGGCGCTCGCTTGAGGCGACCGACGTCGTACCATTGCGACGCCAGCTCGGTCATCCCATACTCCGCGATGATCGAAGATGGTTCGACTCCGAGGCAGGCGGAGGCGCGGGCATAGAGCTCGTCGCGGGAGAGAACGCGCGTGCGGCCTTTGAATCCTCCGGTTTCCATAATCCGCGATCCCGGAGGAAGCGAGAAGCGCAGAGTGCGTGATTCCGCCGCGTCGAGTGCCGCGAGCAACGCAAAAGCCGTCGTTGCGATACAGACCGGCTCGCCGTTTGCGGTGCTCTCTCGAAGGTCCTCGAAAAACGCATCGAGGAGCAACGCGTCGCCACTCACGTACCATTCGGTTTTGCCGGTGCCGCGCAACGATGCGACTCGTGCCATCATGTATCCGAGGGAAGAATGCGGCCTCTCAAGGGGGTTCGGGACGAGATTCAGATATCGCAAGCGGGCGCGGTCGGGAAGCATGAACCGATCGAACCCCGCCAGGAGCGCGGCATCATAGAGCTCGCTGCTCCGCATGTAGTGCTTTCCTCCAACTCCACCTGTCGTGCCGCTGGTCTCGAAGACGAGGGAGGCATCGGCCGGGTCGAACGTGGCGAGCGGCGCTTCCTTATAAGCCGCGGCAGGCACGGGCGGAATCTCCGCCCACGAACCGGGCATTCGATCGAGCGTCACGCCTTTCGCGGCACAGTAGCGTGCGTACGGCGCGTTGCGACGCAGTTGACAGGCGAAGATGCGAAGTGCAAGCTCCTCGAATACCGCATCGGAGAGCTCGGTGCCGCGCTCGTGCCATGCTCGAATGGCGCGCAGTATCTCACTTTGAAGGGTTGGCGCCGGCATTGCTGCGCTCACCGCCTTCGCTGCGCTCAGGATGACAGACGTTGCCAGCGGCTCGTGATCAGTCCGCTGTTGAGGCCGCTCGTCGTGAGACCTCCATGGAAGCGCGCGTACTCGACCTTCATGCAGCGATCGACGACAACGTCGAGTCCGGCTTGGTCGGCGAGCCGAATCGCGTCGTCGTTGATCACGCCGTACTGAAACCAGATCGCCTTTGCTCCCGCCTCAATCGCCTCGCGTGTCACTTCAACGAGCTCGCTCGGGCGGCGAAAGACGTCGACGACGTCCGGCGCACCGCGCTCCTTCGCATAGGCCGCGAGCGAAGGATACGCGCTCACGCCGTCGATATCGCGAATCGTCGGGTTGATCGGTGTTACGTTGAAAGGCGTCTGCGTGCGCAAGTAGGAGAAGACGGTGTAGCTTGGCCGCAACGCGTTGCTCGACGCCCCGACCATGGCAACAGTGCGGCTTCGCTCGAGCAGCGCCCGGCGCTCAGAAGGCGTCTTCAAAATCACAACGCCCGGCTCTCCGCCATTTGACCGCAGGCAGTTCTGAGCGCGTTATCTAGGTCCCACTCCAAGTCTGCGACGTCCTCGAGCCCCACCGACAAGCGAATGCCTTCCGGCGCCACACCGGCATTGCGGAGCTCTTCGTCGGAGAGTTGCGAGTGCGTCGTCGATGCTGGGTGAATGACGAGGCTCTTCGCGTCGCCCACGTTGGCGAGGTGGCTCCACAGCTCGAGGGCGTCGATGAAGCGGCGCGCCGTCTCTCGGCCGCCTCGTATGCCGAAGGCGAAGACCGCGCCTTGCGTATAGCTCACCCAGGCGACCTCCGGCCGCTTGTGCAGAAACTCGGCGATTGCGCGCGCGTTGCGGACGTGCGCCTCCATGCGCAGCGCAAGCGTCTCGAGGCCGAGAAGCAGAAGCCAGGCGTCCATCGGTGCCAGCTGTGCTCCGACGTCGCGCAGCACCTCGGCGCGTGCGCGCATGAGGAACGCATACTCGCCGAAGGTCTCGGTGAAGACCTTTTGATGGTAACCGGGGCTCGGCTCGGAGAGGAGCGGAAACGTGCCGTTTCCCCACGGGAACTTTCCGGATTCGATCAGAACGCCGCCGATCGTCGTGCCGTGTCCGCTGATGAACTTCGTCGCGGAGTGGAGTACGATATCGGCGCCGTGCTCGATGGGACGGCAGAGGTAGGGCGTCGCAAAGGTGTTGTCGACGACGAGCGGGATGCCGTGCGAGTGCGCGAGCGCCGCAAGCGCATCGAGATCGGCGAGCACGCCCGACGGGTTGCCGATGGTTTCGGCAAAGAGCATTTTGGTGTTCGGACGAATTCCAGCGGAGAGTGCGGCGAGATCGTCGACCGGTGCAAAGGTCGTGTCGATCCCCATACGCTTTACGGTAACCGAGAGCTGCGTGATCGTCCCGCCGTAGACGTTCTGCGAACAGAGCAGGTGGTCACCGCTGCGCGCGAGCGTCAGAACCGTGCAGAGCTGTGCGGCGAGGCCGCTGGAACAGGCGACCGCGCCGAGGCCGCCTTCGAGGCTAGCGATGCGCTCCTCGAATGCCGCCACCGTCGGGTTGCTGATGCGGCTGTATATGTGACCGTAGCTGCGCAACTGGAAGAGCTCGGCAGCCTCCTCCGTCGAGCCGAACACAAAAGCGGCGGTCTGATAGATCGGCGCAACGCGCGAGCCCGTTGCAGGATCGGGCGGCGTGCCTGCGTGGATCGCGCGCGTCGCGAATCCGAAGGCTCGATCGTTCATGGTGGGGTGAACTGTGTTACTTCGGCGGCGGCGACGGGAAGGGGTTCGTCAACCCTCCGGGCTGCTCGTTCAGGTTGTCGAAGAAGTTCTCTTTTGGACGATAGTCCGCCGAGAACGGAACCTGCTCGGTCGGCGTCGTCATCATACCGATCATATCCGTTGTGCCGTCGAGCGTCCCCGTAAAGACGATCGACGTGCCGTCGGCAAGCGTGACGACGATACGTACGTCGTTACCATCGACAACGCCGACCGCGGGGGCGCGCTTATTCGCTGAGTCGATGTAATAACCGGTCAGCGCGTTCTGTTGCTGCAGGAGATCGAGGTGCGAATACGTCGTGTTTGCGCCGCGCTGGAGGGCAAGCTCCCACACGCCTTCGATGCCGACGCGTTTCGGAACGGGTGGCGAGGGCACCGCGTGCGGTCCGTTGCCACCGTGGTTTCGTCCGTTGCCAGGCCCGAAAAGACTGTCGACGCCGGGTATCTCCGTAGGCGTCGCGCTCGGCGCGGGCGACGGTATCGCGGTCGGGAGCGGCGAGGACTGCGGCGCCTGCGCGACCGCGGGAAAGCTTCCCGAGGCAAAAGCGACGGCGAGCGCGGCGGCTGCGGCAAACGAAATCAAGAGCGGCTTCATCTATAAGGAAGAGGTTGGGCGGAGGGCCCCGCCGCCCCTCGCATCGGGGGCAAACTTGGGACGCGGCGGGGCTCGACAGGCAGAAAGATGCGGTGAGATCCCGTGGGAGGCTTGACGATTGCGGTGATCTTCGAGACGTCGTCCCGCAGCGTCGCACCGAGCCACGAGGTGACGGGACAGGAGAGATCGGGAGACGTCCACGAGTGCCAGATGACGTTGAGCCGCGTACCGAACGAGACGCTCTTCATACACGCGGTGCCCGCGATATTCGCGTCGCGCGCAGCTCGAACGTCGCGAAAGAACTTTTGCGCGAGCTCGATCGGGACGCTGAACGGCCGGACGGTTGCCCCTTGCGCAGCGATTCCACGCCCGCTTGGCACCACGCTGCCGCTCCCATCGGAGCGTATGGTGAGATTCCAACCCGTGAAGTTCGTCGACCCGCTGTTGATGATCGTCGCAACCTCGACAGGCGCTGCGACAACGAAACCGCTTGCTCCGGCTAGGCAGCAGCACAACACAAGCGGATTGACGCTCTTCATCTATGACTACTTCGGGCGAGCGGAGGAACAAACCCGGCAGACGCTAACTCTCTCCCCGACTTTGCTGTAAAAGGAGCACGGGGTGAAGCAACATTCTGGGGGCTTCGGCGCGCTAATTCTCGCCGCCGGACTTGTTGCATGCGGCGGAGGAGGAGGTGGCGGAAGCTCGAGCAGCGGCGGAGCACCGCCGACGGCATCCCCAACGAGCACGCCTCCTGTCGGCAATCAGTTCACCTATACCGGGACGCTGACACAGACCGACACCTACACGTATCCGACGCCCTCGCCCTTCCCATCGACGAATGCGAGCGCAACCGTCTCACTCTCCGTGACGGTGACGAGTTCGCCCGCTCCGTTCACGACGCCGACGAACGATCCGTATGACATCTACTACAGCGAGCAAGACGCCTTTCCAACCGAGACGGACCTTTCGACGACCGATACATGGGCGGCGACCACGTCGTCTGCGATCGACGAGTACGGTTCGCTCGTTACCATCGGCAGCGGTGAAACAGCTGCGACGATACTCTGGGTTTACAGCGCGCCGTACGTCCTGGACGAGCTTCCGGAGACCAACGGTGCGAGTTGGACGAACTCCCCCGAAGGATACTCGACGGAAGACGACCCCGGCGACCTCACGATATCGCGCTACGTCGAGAGTGCCAGAAACTACAATGAGACGCAGGAGCTGACCGGCGGCTACAATCTCGTCATTACGGAGAACAGCGACGGCAGCGGAACGTACTCCGGAACGGTTCTCACAGCGTACGGTATCACGGACTTTTCGTACAGCGCACCGAGCGACGGCAAGATCACGGTGGAGGTCGTCTTCCCAAGCCCGTCACCGCCGGCGACACCCGAGCCGGCGCTCGTCCTCGCGACACCTCCGGCTTGGTACGGTTCGACGCCGACCTTCTACACGGAGTCCGATACCGACACGAATCCAGTGACGTTCCCGGTTTCGTGCAACGTCCCGAGTACGTACGGCACGAGCGGGAACATGGTCAAACGCACGATCACCTCGCTCGATACGATTCTGGGTTATGCCGAGTCGCAGACATACGAGAGCTACGATAACAGCGCTGCGAGCATCGTCTGCATCGTCATGAACGATGTGCAGACGTATTACTACGACTACCTCGACGACACCGAGCAGTCGTACGATGATTTTGCTGCTTTCGTCGGCACGCCGCAGCAGACGGCAACCACCTCGGAGACGGTCGGCTTGCAGAGCGAAGTCCTCGCGACGTCCCTGCGACGGACGAGCCTCGGGAGCGCCGGTCACGGGGGCTCCGGCCTTTCGCCGGAGACGATTGCCGTCGCGGTTGCGCGCTTCCAGGCGCGTACCGTCGGGGTGCGTCTGACGCGGGAGCGCAAGATCGCGCAGGACGTACGCGCCTTCCTGACCCGGCTCACAAGCGGAGGGATCAAACAATGAAGACGACGGCTCGCAGCGCGCTCGTCGCGCTTGCGATCGCGGCACTCATGAACGCGTGTAACGGCGGCTCGCGCTCCGGGGTCCTTCCGACGTCATCAGGGAGCGCCTCGGGAGGCGCCCTTTCAGGAACGACCGCGGCTTTTACCTGGGGACGTGAGGAGCTGGCGAGCGCGACGTACGTGCGTCCACTCGCGAGCACCGAAAACTACGCGATTTCTATGAACGTCGGCTTGCAGCTTCAAAATGAGGAAGGGCTTCTGGAGTACGCGCGAGAGGCGAACACGCCCGGCTCGCCGGAGTACCGGCATTTTCTCACACCACAGCAGATCGGCAGCATGTTCGGTGCGTCAAGCGCGACGGTCGCGAACGTTGCAAAGTATTTCCGCGGCTACGGGATCTCGGTCGGCACGTGGCCTCAACACTTCATGCTTTCCCTCGCTGGCGGAATACCCGCTTTCGAAAGGGCCTTCAACACGACGTTCGGCTGGTACGCGGTAGGTTCTGAGCGCTTTCTCGCGCCG
>JASHTE010000298.1 GCA_030040695.1 Vulcanimicrobiota bacterium
GGTAGCAAGACGAGCAGGCGTTACGCAGGCTCACGTCTCCATGATCGAGCGAGGCCTCAATGCGCATTTATCGGTTGCTCAAAAGGTGGCAGGTGCCGTTGGCCTCCGGCTCACCCTAGAGCCTCGCACAGCCGCTGATTATGTGCCGGAACCCTACGGCGACGACGTCATTGCAAATCGCGTTTACGAACTGGCGCGGTTAGGGGCGAAACGCATTACGCACGACTCCCTTGCTCTTTTTCGTGCGGGGATCGAGCGTGCGCGCGAAAAGCACGGCGACTATCCGTATTTCCGTGAGTGGCTTCGTATGTGCGATGAAGGCCCCGATGCGGTCGTTGCCGTGTTGACGGATCCGAGCGAACATGGGCGCTACATGCGTTCGGTAGCGTCCCTCCGTCCGTTCGTCACCAAAGATGAACGAGACGCGTTCTTTCGTCGCAATTTCGCGGCCGCTGTCTTGCAATGAAATCGGCGGATGCCGATCGTCTTGTCGTCGAGTTTGCCGCCCTTCTGAATGCCGATCTCGTCCTCGTCGTTGGATCGCAGGCGATTCACGGTACTCACCCGGATCCCCCAGTTGACGTCGTTGTGATGTCGATCGAAGTTGACGTCGTGCCATTACCGTACGAGCGGTACGAGAAGTGGTTTTTTTACGCCCACGAAAGACTCGGTGATGACTCCGACTTTGCAATTGAGAATCACGCGTATGTCGATATGATAAAGCCGTCCATGGTGAGGCTTCCGAGCAATTGGCAAGAGCGTTGCACGACGCGCGAGCTGGACAGAGGCGATGGTGGCTCGGTCCGCGTCCTGTATCCTGAGATTCATGATCTTGTGGTTTCAAAGCTGTTGGCGAATCGTCCGCAGGACAAGGCATTCCTGCGAGGCCTCGTGTCGTTGGGTTACGTCAATCGCTCGAGCATCGAGACGCGTTTGGCCGACGTTCCGCTCCCAGCTGAGCGAGCAGAGCTAAGAGAATGGGCTAGAGCCGTAATTTGCGACGTGTTCCAGCAAACATAGGCTGAAGGTTGCCGGCTGTGTCGACGAAGACGCCGGCGTAGCGTTGAATTCCCTGGCTGTAGGCCTGCCCAGGGATACGCGACGACGCTGATGTAGCTTCGACGACGACCTGCCTATTATTGCCATTGTTGCGAGACTGGACGACGATCGACACAACGTCACCCCGTTCGCGCGTCGGCTGGGTCACGATCGGGCCCGGTGAACCACAGCCCCATTTTTCATTAGAAGAGATCGAATCTAGCGATCGTTCTTCCGGCAAGTGGCACCTGCAAGGTACACAAAATGGACCTTGCCGGCCGCCGGTGTGGTCGTTACGATTGTATACGTCGCACCCTCCGCGTCTCGAGATATCCTTTCTATGAAAGCTCCCATTGCCGTCGCAGCTCTTATCGTCGCCGCACTCGTAGCGGCGCCTCCTTCACCCGTAAGCGCCGACGAGCAAGCGACCTGCTCGGGCCCTCTCTCCGCAAGCGAAGCCACCTTCGTCCAAAACGTGACGCGCGATCTGACGGCGCGGTTTCCGCACGCCAGCGACGCGATCGCGGCGGGATACGTTCGCTACACGGCGCCCGATGATACCGGCGCTATCAGCTACGCAAACCGGCAGTGGACCTCGGACCCAACGCATCCAAGCCAACTGTTTTACGATACGAGTGGCAATCTGATGGGCGGCGACTTTTCGGTTCCGCGACCCAACGGCGAGCCGCGGCCGCAACTATGGGGAGTCGATCCCTGCCGTTGGTTCGAGTTCAACGGCCACGTCCATTACGTCATTCACGATCTGAATACGGGAAAGATGATCTACGATCAGTGGATCTGGAACGACGACTTCGTCGCGGCCGGTGGGAACCTATCGAATCCTTCGCCCGATACGATCGTTAAGATCGGCCGCGTTCCTAGCGCGGCGTACATCGCCACGATCTTCGAGTTGCCGACGATTTGGGACCTCATCGTCTGGGTGAGGCCGCACACGCCGGATCAACTCTTCTGGTGATGGGCCCGTGGCGCATCGTAGCTCAACGCAGCGCGGTTCCAGCCTGCGCTCGTAAAGCATAACTCGTAGATGGAGTCGATGAAGGCGTCAAGCGTCGCTTCGGGGTTCTTCGAACCGCTCACGCTCTCGTAAGGGAGAATCCACTCGCTCAACTGCGTCGACCAGGATGCCTGCGCCGGCTGCACCGGTAGGCCCTCAGCACCTTCAGGTTGGGGATAGATGTAGCCGAAGAAGAAGGGCGCGTTCTTCTCGTCGCCGAGGTAGAGCCCGATGTTCATCAGCTCCGCGTCGAGATCGTACTTAAACAGGTAACCGCGATCGCTCGGCGCCTTCGCATGCTCGCCGTTGAAGAGAGTGAGAGAGAGGTCGAACGCACCCCACCAAAGTTGGATTCCGGAGCGCCCGAAGAAACGCGACCGCCACCTCTCATAGACGGCAGCGGTCGAAGTGAACGCGTGGAACCAACGCTGGGCGGCCGTCGGATCGTACTCGCTCGGGCGTCGATCCGTGTCCATCGGTGTCGTGTCCGGCACCTCCTGTGGAACCGGAGACACGAAGCAGATGACGTCCAGCTCTTTCAACGCCGCACTCAGCTCTGCGTAGACTTCGGCAACGGTGCGATCCTGAAGTAACAGGATATTGCGGCGTCTTCCGTCGCTGCGCTCGACGACGATCGTGCTGTCGTAGACGTCGATCCGCGCCTCAAGCGAGGAAAGCTCGCACGGTACGACGCCGGTCGTGAGGCCACGCGCCGTCAAGGAGAGCGCCGTGTTCATCCAGTTCGGCTGCGGAGGCGAGAGCGCGACGCGAATCTTGCCGAGCATCTGCGCGTACATATGGAGGCTGCGCTTCGTCCCTGCCCACCCGGCGACGCGGACATCCGGCCAAGGATCGCCCGCGCGGGCTCTATCTGCGGTCACGGGAACCTCTTACTCCATGGCGGAAAACGCCCCTTGAAAAGGTGGAGCATAGATGAAAGGAATTGACCCCGGGGCCTCGCCCTCCGGAACCGGTTGCGCCGAGTGTCTCGCCGAGAACGGCTGGTGGTTTCACTTGCGCCGATGCGCGGAGTGCGGACACATCGGCTGCTGCGATAGCTCTCCGAAACGGCACGCGACCGCGCACTTCCACCATACCCGACATCCGATCATCGCGAGCTTCGAGCCCGGCGAGGACTGGTTCTACGACTACACCACGCAGGACTTCGTACGCGGTCCGCGTCTCGCCGATCCGCGCTGGCATCCGAAGGATCAGCCGGCACCGGGTCCCGCCGGTCGCGTTCCCGACGACTGGGAATCACAACTCAACTAGCGTAGCGACTTGCGCAGACGCACGTGATCGCCGGAGACGACGTCGCGCACGAAACCGAGCGAAGTAAAGAAGCCCTCCGCGCCGCGCTCTCCGAGCATCGTCCACGTGTGGTAGCCGTCGAGCGACGGGCGCAGCTCATCTTCGAATGCCTTGACGAGCAGCGCTCCGATGCCGAGCCCGCGCGCCTGCGGGTCGACCGCAATGAAGCGCAGCTGATACTCGAAGTACGGAGCCGTTGCAAACGAGCGCGCGGGGCGCAATCGCATGAGCAGCAGCCGAAAGAGCGATCGGCTGCGCGTGGAGTTGGATGCGATGCGCAGCGCATGCTTGCGAATGAACTCGACGCGTGTCCGATCGAGCGTGAGCGTGTCCCCTCCGATGAGAAAGCCGACATCCCGCGACGACTCGCGCTCTTGTGCGACGAGCAGTATCGAGCGCATCGCGTAAGCGCCGAGAAAGGCGCTTGCCAGCACCGAGTCGACTTGTGAAACGGGGTGTCGTGGGAAGGAGCGCCTGAAGAGCTCGATGACGCTCTCGCTCGGAGCAGCCGTCAGCCGCGCGACTGTTATAGCGTCGCTTCGACGTTGCTGCTCCATCATTATGCGGCTCTATACGGCGCGACTGCGGCGAATGTCCTTCAACGCCCGCAGTTGGCTACAACTGCGCCAAGCGACCCCCGTCGACGAGTAACGTCGCGCCGTTGACGAATGCGGCGTCGCTCGAAGCGATGAAACAGATCGCGGCAGCTAGGTCCTCAGGTTTGCCGATGGCGCCGGTCACTTTCTCGGCGCCGCTCTTTACGTTGGGGTTGTTCCAGAGCATGGGCGTATCGACGGCTCCCGGCGCCACCGCGTTGACGCGGATCTTGCGCGCGGCGAGCTCGATGCTCAGGCCTCGGGTGAACGCCTCGATGGCACCCTTCGAGGCCGCATACGGCACGACGTTCTCCGTCGTGCGATGAGCGTGCACCGAGCTAACGTTAACGATCGCGCCGCCGGCGTTCATGTGCGGCACACCGTACTTCGCGAAGAGGAAGACCGAGCCGAGGTTCGTCGCGATGACTTTGAAGAAGTCGGCCTCCGCGATGTCGACGATCGGCGTAAAGGTCATCATCGCGGCATCGTTGACGACCACGTCGACGGAGCCGTAGCTCTTTACCGCCGCAGCGACAACCGCCTGGACCTCCGCCGAGTCTCCGACGTCGCAGGCTGCCGCGATGCCCTCACCCCCGGCAGCGTGAATTTGATCGACGGTCGCTTGTGCGCTCTGAAGATCGAGATCGGCGACGATGAGGCGCCCGCCCTCGGATGCCATTCGGAGGGCCGTCGCGCGCCCGATGCCTGAGCCTCCACCCGTGACGATGCACGTCTTGCCGGTGAATCGCATTTGTTCAGCGTATGCTCCTACGCATGCGTCCTTTCCCTCCCGGCTTCCGTTTCGGTGTTGCGACTGCCGATCACCAGTGCGAGGCGTACGACGGACACGACGACATTCGCGACGTGTGGGAGCGAGAGCGCAAGCTGACGCCGCGCGGGCGCGCGACGGATTTTTGGAACCGCTTCCGTGAAGATGTCGACCTTGCGCGCGGCCTCGGCTGCACCGCGTTTCGTCTCTCGCTCTCGTGGGCACGGCTCGAGCCGACGGCCGGCGCATGGGACGACGCCGCCTTCGCGCACTATCGCGACGTGCTGCAGTACATGCGCGACGCCGGCATGGCGACGGTCGTCACGCTGCACCACAACACGTGGCCCCTCCACGTACAGGAGATGGGAAACGGCGCCGGGATGCTCGACCCAGCCTTTCCCGATCGGCTCGCGCAGTACGCGACGATCGTCGCCGAGCGCCTTGGCGATCTCATCGACTGGTACGTGACGCTCAACGAACCGAATCAGCTGCTGTATGGCTACATCAAGCTCTGGTGCATGCGCAGTTACGCCGTGCCGCCGGGCCTCGGCGACGCGAGCTCCGCCGAACAGATGGAGGCGGTACTCAAGCTCATCCCCAACCTCTTCCTCGCGCACGCGCGTGCGCGCGCCGCGATTCATCGGGCCCGGCCGCACGCACTCGTCGGCTCGAATCCGCTCGTGCTGGGGCTACCGCGC
>JASHTE010000299.1 GCA_030040695.1 Vulcanimicrobiota bacterium
GCCGAGCCGCACACAGGCTCGCCGCTCGAACCCGCACAGTTATAGGACGAAGTCGGCGCATACGGATTGCAATTGATTGCCGCCCCCGCGGTACCGCACGGCTCCAAAGACGAGAGGGGGAGTCCGGTGTTGCCGACGTCTGAGACGGAATAGGCCCCGGGATCGCCGTTCCCATAAATGGATTGTCCGCCGAGATAGGAGAGCGTCAGTGACGTGTTGTTCGAGAAATTGAAGAGAATTTTTCCAAGCTCGGAGGCCGAGTGATAGCCCGTGTTCATGGTAAAGCAACAGCCGACAAGGGGATCGGCAAAGGTCAAGCCCATGCCGTCGTACGGCGAAAACTTCGAGGATGGAATGCCGTACGCGACTGGGGACATCGCAAGCTGCTGACCGTTGATGTAATACGGGCCGCCGACGGGCCCAGTGTCGAGCGGAATGTCCGAAGCATCGTACCTGAAGTTCTCGAGCGGTCCCGGTGCGCCGTCGGTCGCGTAGCCGAATGCGTACCCGATTTTATGGTCCCACGCCGAACCGGTCGCTTTGAAGCCGGTGGAGAGCCCGCCCCACCGGTCTTCGGAAATCATTCCCTCTTGCTCGTCATCTAACGTGGGTTGCAGCGTACGGTAGTTCACCGTTCCCATGATCGCATAGTTGATCTCTTCCGGCATCGAGCCTGGCCCTTTGACGAGCTCGACGTCCTGGAGAAGAAACGGATTGAGGAGATTCGGCGAGTAGTACCCTTCGGAACCGACGGAGACGGGGTGACCGTCGATGAGCGATTCCGTCTCGTAGGGCAGCGCACCGCGAATCTGCACTGTCTGTGGCGAGGCGGGCGAAGCGTCGTTACTCGGGTTGCCGTTGTCCGGGTAGTACGGCGACGTGAAGATGCCCGGCGTCTGGTTGAGGACCTGTGTCACTTGGAGCGATCCCTGATCGAGGAACTCCTGGTTCGTGATCGTGTTGATCGCCGCGGTCGTCGTGTTGAGAGGCGCGATTCCAGGAGCGTTGCTCGAAACGTGCGCGATCGTGCGTAACACCGAGGTGAACGACTGCACCGGCAATGCGGTTCTCGTGGTTACGGTCGAACCTGCAACAACCGCAACCGTGAAGATCGTCTGCACGAACCCGGCCTTCGTGATGACGACTTGGTAGATTCCCGGCGGAACGCCGGTAACCGAGTAGGTGCCGTGCGCGTCCGTCGCCGCATGGCGAACGCCCGAAACGTCGACGGCGGCGCCGGCCACGGGTGATCCGGATTCGCTATCGGTGACCGTTCCGGTGATCGTCCCGGTAGCCTGCGCCTGTGTCTGTGCCTGTGCCAGCGAGGGTGCGACGGCAACTGCCAGGACCAATGCTGCGAGCGCGATGCAAAAGCGCCGCGCAAAACGGGAACCGAGGTAGCCCACGAATATTCCTCCTTCTGCGCACGGCGCAGCGAGCCTCAATCGGGCCGACGATTATGGAGGATTATAGGATATTTCGCACAGGAAAGCAATATTTCGCTCGCCGGCTCGGCTCCGAGCGCGGTTAGTGCATTCTGCCCGTCGTGACGGCGATGAGTGAGGCCGGACGCGCGCTGTCGTTGCGCAGACCGTGACGGTAGCCCGCAGCGAAGACGCAGCAGTCGTCGGTCGTCATCGGGTAGTCGGCGCCGTCGATGCGCAAGATCGCATCGCCTTCGATCACGTACAGCACGTCGATGCCTTCGTGCGCGAGCTCGTTCTTGAATGCTGAGTGCGGCGCCATCCGCACGACGATGAAGTCGAGGTCGATGCCCGGCAGGTGCAACACGTGATAGCTGACGCCGCGCCCGCGGTTGACTCGCGTGCGGCTTTCGCCGCGCACGAAGTTCGGCCGCGAGAGTTGCGTGCTGAACCCCAAGAACGCGCCCAAGTCCTGCTCGAAGAACTGCGCGAGCCGCGCGAGTCGCCCGAGGGAAATGTCCGACTCACCGCGCTCGACGGCGCTGATGAACGAGGGTGAGAGGCCGCTGCGCTCCGCAACGTCGCGCACCGAGACGCGATGACGAGCGCGCAAGTGCTTGAGGATCTTTCCGACGTTGGGGACCGGCGCGCTCGTTTTTGGCGTTGGCATCGTCTCGGTCGCTGTGGTTTGCCATTATTTTGACGCGATCCTCCGAAATAATGGCGACCCTTCTTCTTCAGCATCGCCAAAGGCGCCGGCTGTATCCTCACGCCGAAAGGGTTTGACCACAATGCAGCGTTCGACTGTCGCCCAAATCTATGGTTACCTCATCTGCCTCATCGCGATACTGCTCTTCATTCATAGTGCCGCAGGTATTGTCAGAAGCAGCTTCGGCGCTCCCGGACCGGTCGCGTTTGCGCGGTTCGGTGGCCCCATGCACCCGTTCTTCGGCATGCAACGCTGGGGCATGCGCGGCGGCGCGATCGGAGCGCGTTCGCCGGCCTCGCCGGCGTTGGGCCTGCCCGCCGGACCGCCCGCACCGTTCACCGCGCAGAGACTCGTGCTCCACCACCGCGGACCTAACGCAAGCGGCCTCGTCCTGAACGTCGTGCTCCTTATAATTGCCCTCGCTCTGGGCACATCGCACTGGCGCTGGCTCCAGCGAGCGTAGGAAGAGCCGCGGGCGGCGGCGTACGGCAGCACTCCCTTAGGATTCGGAGGTGTTGCCGATGCGCCGTCTTCGTACCATCGAGTTCGTCCTCGCTGCCGTCGTCTGCGTCGCGGGAATCGTCTTTCTCGTCCTACCGATCGCAGCGATTCCCGACGAAGCATTGATCGGCGCGGCGTCGGTCGCCGCCGCCGTCGTGTGGATCGTCCAGGGCCTGCGCTCCCGGTTCGACCAACAGAACTCCAAGCGCGAGCGCGAAGGTGTCGTCACCGAATACGAACGGAAACTGAGCGCCCTGGCTGCGGGTGCTCCGGAGCGATTGCGTGAGGCGCTCGAGGGCCTGCGGGACGCGACGCTGAGCGCCATCCAAACGCACCTCGGAACGATCGATCCGTCCGATTTCGAGCGTCTCGTGGCGACGGTGCTCGAGAAGCTCGGCTTCAGCAACGTCGTCGTCACGCAGTCGACGCGAGACCACGGCATCGACGTGCGCGCGAGCTACGCTGCGGGCGAGGTCGCGCCGATTGACTTCTGCGTGCAAGTAAAGCGCACGGAGAGCGTCGGATCGCCCGACGTTCAGAAGCTGCGCGGTGCCTGCACGAAAGGTGAGAATCCGATCTTGGTGACTTCGGGAAGATTCACCGACGACGCAGTTCGTGAGGCCGCTCAGCTGCCGCGCGTCACGCTCGTCTCCGGCGAGCGGCTTGCGGAGCTCCTGTCCGGGCTCGGACTCGGTGTACGCAAGGAAAGCCTTTCGCTCCACGAGCCGGATCTCGACTCGCTGCCGCAGGCGCAACAGCAAGAGCCGGCAAGTACTCCGGCGAGCGTCGCCTAGAAAAGTTCGCTTCGTTCCTCAGGGCGAGTCGCAGGCCGGGTGGCCGCACGCGCAGGTTTCCTCTTCCTCTCGTTCGCTCGCGCGGTAGCAGTACTCGCCGCAAAACCGGCGTTCCGACTCCGCGAGGTCTTCTTCTGCAAACGTGGCGTCTACCACGCAGGCACAGGGCTCGTGGGCACATGTAAGCGACTCGGTAACCATGCCCCATCATTCCCAGGGTCTCGAAACGGCCCTCCCAAGGCAGCTGCGCGCCTTCTTTGCAGAATCTTAAAGCGATTACGCACAAAGCTGTGCACGTTTTCCATACGAGCGGCCGTAGAATAGGCACGATGCCTGAAGCGCACGCGGTCCCCGCGCCGTTGTCGACGGCACAACATATCGACGTCGGAGAGCTCATTCGTGAAGTCTCCGAGGTCTTGGCAGCGGAGCAGCCGCTGACACAGAGCATTACGGAGCTATGCACGCTCCTCGCTCACGCGTTCGGCGCTCGCTCTATTTCGATTTTGCTCGACGACCCGGACCGGTCGTGCGCGGAGTACCGCTACGACGTGCCGCTCGGCCTCGTCGGCGAGAGCGCGGCGCATGCGGAGAGCATCCCCCTGCAGATCGGAACGCAGTCGGTCGGATCACTCGTCATCGTCCCACGATCGCGCGGTGCGCTCGCTCCCGCCGATATGGCGACGCTCGAGACCTGCGCACGGTATATCGCCGTCGGCTTGCGCAACGCGCGGCTCACCCACACGAACGACGACCTCGAGCGCCTCATCGAGGTCGACCCTCTTACCGAAGTCGGCAACCGGCGACGCTTCGACTTGACGCTCGACAGCGAGTGGCGTCGCTCCCTGCGCAATCGCGAGTCACTCTCCGTCGTGATGATCGACGTCGACTACTTCAAAGAGTTTAACGATCGTTACGGGCACCTGGCCGGCGATACGTGTCTGCAGCAAATCGCGAGAGCGATCTCCCGTGCGACGATGCGCGCGAGTGACGTCGTGACGCGCTACGGCGGCGAAGAGTTTGCGGTGCTGCTCGCCGAAACCGACCTTGCAGGCGCGGTCGCCGTCGCCGAAAACATTCGCCTTGCGATCGAGCGCCTCCAGATTCCGCACGCCGGAACGTCGATCGGCTCGGTCTCGATCAGTGCCGGCGTTGCGACGGTGACGCCGTCCGCAGGAG
>JASHTE010000300.1 GCA_030040695.1 Vulcanimicrobiota bacterium
GGCTATCGCCAGGAGCTCAAGCGTTCCCTGAGCCTGCTCGACCTGCTCGTATACGGACTTGCCTTCATCGTGCCGGCCGCGCCGATTGCCGTGTTCGGCTTCGTCTTCAACGCCAGCCACGGCATGGTGCCGCTCGTCTACGTCATCGGCCTCGTGGCGATGCTCTTCACGGCGCTCAGCTACATGGTGATGATTCACGAGTTTCCGGTTGCGGGCTCGGTGTACAGCTACGCGACACGCAGCCTCGGCCCGACCATCGGCTTCTTCGCGGGATGTGCGATCCTGCTCGATTATCTCTTGATTCCGACGCTCTGCTACGTCGGATGTGCCATCGCGATACATGCTGCCTTCCCCGCAGTGCCGCAAGCCGTATCCGTGATCGGCCTATTGGCATTCGCCACGATCGTCAACTATTACGGTATCGAGACGACGGTGCAGATAAACTTCGCAATGCTCGGGCTGCAGATCGTCATTCTCGCGCTCTTTATCGCGTTGGCGATCGTCGCGCTCGCGCACCACGTCGCCGGTGCGCATCTCTCTCTCGCTCCACTCTACAATCCGGGGCAACTAACTCCGAGCGTGATCTTCGGCGCGTTATCGCTTGCCGTTCTCAGTTTTCTCGGGTTCGATGCCATTTCGACGCTCGCCGAAGAGGCGCGCGAAGGGGCGAAGAGCGTCGCGCGAGCGACGGTCCTGGCGCTCTGCCTCACGGCGTTCCTCTTCGTCGTGCAGACGTATCTCGGCTCGCTCTTCGTTCTCGGACGCACGGCGTTCGCGCCGGGCGATGCGGCGAATACGGCGTTTTATGACATCGCTGCGACGATCGGCGGCTACTGGTTGAAGTTCACGCTCGCGCTGCCCGGCGTCGTCCTCTCCACTGTTGCGGCTGCACTCACCGCGCAAGCGGCGACCTCGCGATTGCTCTACGGCATGGCGCGCGACGGTTCACTCCCGCGCGCTCTCGCGCACGTACATCAGCAGCGCAAAGTCCCTGATCGTGCAATCCTTCTCGTGGCGGGCATAACGCTCGTCCTTGGTCTCGTCCTCGTCGGCAAACTCGAGTTGCTGACCTCGCTCGTAAGCTTTGGTGCCCTCGTCGGGTTCTTGCTGCTGCACCTCTCCGTGATCGTGTACTTCAACCGCCGGAAGATCAGCGCGAATTGGCTGCGACATCTCGTTGCGCCCGGAATCGGCCTCGCGATCATCGCATACGTGCTCTGGAACGCTCAGGCGAACGCGAAGATCACCGGTTTATGTTGGCTCGCGGCCGGCCTCGTGGTGTTTCTCGTGTTGCGCCGAACGGGCCGCGCGGTGACGCTGCCGGCCGATTAGCGTCATATCCGGAGCGGAGCACACCATGGTACAGCCTGCCAACGGCCGTAGGAGGAACGCGAAGCTCCGGTGTACCCTCGACACTCGGATTGCCGTCGTAGCTTAGTGGCAAAGCGCGTCCTTGGTAAGGACGAGAGCGCGGGTTCAATCCCCGCCGACGGCTCCATTTTTTATCTGAGGAGATCACAATGGAGGTCAAACCCACCTATCTCGGTACGATGATATCGCTCGCAACGGTCGCGTTCGGACTGATCGCCGCCGGCGCGTGGAACAAGTTTATCGCCGATTTCATCGGCGTCTTCCTCAAGCAGGGTCACGGCGTGATCGCGGAGTTCGTCTACGCGCTCATCGTGACGCTGATAGCCATACTCGTCGTGCAAAATCTCGGGAAGTTGGCTGAGCGACAGGAGCTGCACGGCCCGAAGACCTAGCATCCCCTCGTGGCGCAGCAACAACCGGGCCCGAAACGTCCGCGCAACCAAGGGGCTTGGGGCTTTCTTTGGTGGATGTTCTTAGGCGTTCTCCTGCTGTGGAACTACTTCGTCTTCGCACCGCACGCCAATCCGCAGGAGCCGATTCCCTACTCCGTCTTCCTCGCGCAGGTGCGCGCAGGGAACGTCTCTGCCGTGCGCATCGCCGGCGATCAAATCACCGGCACGTTCGTGAAGCCGTATGCGGAGCCGGCCGCGCTCGTCGCACGGATCAGCGCGCTCTCGCAGCAACCGGCGCCGTCGCCGAAGCCGACCGCGGCGCCAAAGGCGACGGCATTTCAGACGACATTCCCGACGACGCAAGGCGATCCGCATCTCATCGCGCTGCTGGAGCAGCACCACGTGATCGCCGACGTCTCGAGCACGACGACGCCCTGGTTCGTACAGCTGCTCGTGACGTGGCTGCCGATGCTCCTCTTCCTCGGGCTCTTCCTTTGGCTACTCTCCTCGCTCGGCCGAAATCAATCGGGGGTCATGAGCAGCTTCGGGCGCATACGTGCAAAGCGCTACGTTCCGCTCATGAAACCGGTGACGTTCGATGACGTCGCAGGTGCGGACGCTGCGAAATCGGAGCTGCAAGAAGAAGTCGACTTTCTCCGTGAGCCGAAGAAGTATCGAGCGATCGGTGCGCGCATTCCGCGTGGCGTTCTGCTCGTCGGCGCGCCCGGAACAGGAAAGACGCTCCTCGCGCGCGCGGTCGCTGGCGAAGCGGGGGTTCCTTTTCTCAGTCTGAACGCGTCGGAGTTCGTCGAGATGTTCGTCGGCGTCGGTGCGAGCCGCGTGCGCGACCTCTTTCGGCAGGCACGGGAGATAGCACCGGCGATCGTCTTCATCGACGAGCTCGACGCCGTGGGGAGACGGCGCGGTGCCGGCGTCGGTACGGTGAATGACGAACGCGAGCAGACGCTGAACCAGCTCCTCGCAGAGCTCGACGGCTTCGACCCGCGCTACGATATCATCATTCTCGCCGCGACGAATCGTCCCGATGTGCTCGACCCGGCGCTGCTGCGCCCCGGACGCTTCGATCGTCAAGTCGTCGTCGATCTCCCGGATAGGCCCGGACGTGAAGCGATTCTACAGATTCATACGCGCGAGATTACGCTCGGGCCCGACGTCGATCTCGCGGCCGTCGCCGCGGCAACGATCGGCTTGAGTGGTGCGGAGCTTGCGAACCTGTGCAACGAGGCGGCGCTCGTTGCGGCACGTAACAACCGAACGGCGGTGACCCAAGCCGATTTCTGGGAGGCGAACGACAAAATTCGCCTCGGCGCCGCGCATCCTCGTCTCATCGATCCGCAAGAGCGAAAGGTCGTCGCCTACCATGAATCTGGGCATACCGTCGTCGCTTGGCTCACGCCCGGGGCCGACGCGGTGCAGAAAGTGACGATCGTTCCTCGCGGGCGCGCGCTCGGCCAGACCGAGCAGATCCCCGCGGAGGATCGTCACAACGTGAGTCGCGGTTACCTCGAAGCGCGTCTTGCCGTCTTGCTCGGCGGGCGCACCGCGGAGGAGATAGCGCTCGGTGACATCTCTACCGGAGCTGAGAACGATCTCATGGAAGCGACCTCGCTTGCGCGTCGGATGGTGACGCGCTGGGGCATGGGAGAGATCGGACTCCTCGCGTTTCACGCCGACGAGCAGCAGCCGTTTCTCGGATACGAGATGACGCAAGGGCGTGACTACAGCGAAGCGACTGCGGCGCGCATCGACGGCGATGTCGAACGCCTGCTCGCGCAGGCGCACGAACGAGTGCGCTCGCTTCTCACCAAGGAGCGGTCGCGCCTCGACACGCTTGCGGCGACGCTCTTGCGCGAGGAGACCGTCGACGCGCCGGAGCTCGAGCGGATTCTCGGTGCCGCGACGCTACCGAAGCCCGACGTCGTTCAGGAGGTCTAGAGGCGCAAGCGTCCCAGGCGCAGGGCATTCACGATGACGCAGACCGAGCTGCACGACATCGCCGCCGCCGCAATCATCGGCGAAAGAAGAATGCCCGAAAACGGGTAGAGTACGCCCGCCGCAATCGGAATGCCGAGCGCGTTGTAGAGGAAGGCGAAGAAGAGGTTCTGCCGGACATTGCGCATCGTTGCGACGCTCAAACGCCGCGCGCGCACGAGCCCGGTCAGGTCGCCCTTGACGAGCGTCACGGTCGCGCTCTCGATCGCAACGTCCGTACCCGTTCCCATTGCGATGCCGACGTCAGCCTGCGTGAGCGCGGGCGAGTCGTTGATGCCGTCGCCCGCCATGGCGACGACGTGGCCGTGTGACTGAAGTTGAGCCACAATCGCGGCCTTCTCGGCTGGAAGCACACTCGCGTGCAGCTCCTCGATACCGACATGCTGCGCAATCGCGCGTGCCATTACCTCGCGATCGCCGGTTACCATGACGACGCGTAGACCCAGCTGACGCAAAGCCGCGACTGCGTCACGTGCGCCGGCCTTGGGTGCATCCTCGAGCGCGAGGCATCCGGCTGCAGATCCATCAACGGCGATGAAGAGCGCGGTCGAGCTCTCAGGCTGCGCCTGTGAGAAGCTCACGCCGAGGTCGCGCATCATTGCGGCGTTACCGACGGCGACGTCATGCCCCTCGACGATGCCGCGCGCGCCTTTTCCTGGGATCGCGCTGAAGCCGCTGACCGGCACCGGATGTAGGTCGCGCTCTAGGGCCGCCGCGATGACGGCCGATGCGACAGGATGCTCGCTCGCAGACTCGACCGATGCTGCGAGACGAAGCGCGTCGTCGGAAACTTCGATGCTGGTTACATGCACGCGCCCCTCCGTGAGTGTGCCCGTCTTGTCGATGAGCAGAATGTCGGCGCGTGCGAGCACCTCGGCAGCCTCGCCGGTTCTGAAGAGCACACCCACGTGCGCGCCTCTCCCGCTTGCGACCGCAATCGACAGTGGCGTGGCCAGGCCGAGCGCGCATGGGCAGGCGATGATGAGCACCGCAACGGCGTTTGCAATCGCAGGCGCAATCGCAGAATGCGGGCCAAAGATGATCCACGCTGCGAATGTTACGAGCGCGGCTCCAATAACCGACGGAACGAAGTACGCGGAGACGCGATCCGCCAAGCGCTGCACGGGCGCGCCACTTCGCGCCGCTCGTGCGACCATCTCTGCGATCTGGGCGAGCATCGTCTCGGTGCCCACGCGCCGGGCTTCCATGATAAAGGTTCGGGTGCCGTTGAGCGTGCCGCCGACGACGCGGTCGCCCTTGCGCTTCTCGACGGGCAACGCCTCTCCGGTTAGCATGGATTCATCGATCGAGGAGTCGCCCTCGCGCACGATACCGTCAACGGGCACGCGCCCGCCGGGGCGCACGCGCAGGAGATCGCCTACGGCGACCTTGTCGAGCGAGACCTCGCTCTCCTCACCACCGGGAGCGATGCGATACGCGCGGGCGGGAGCGAGCTCGAGCAGAGAACGAATCGCGTCGCCGGTTCGACGGCGCGCGCGCAGCTCGAGCACCTGACCGAGCAGCACGAGCGTTACGATCGCGGCTGCCGATTCGAAGTAGGTCGACGTGCCGAGCGCGAGCGCGGCGAGACTGTAGGCGTAGGCAACTCCTACGCCAAGACCGATGAGCGTGAACATGTTCAACCTGCGCGAGAGCAGCGAGTTCCAGGCGCGCGCGAAAAGAGGAGCGGCGCACCATCCGACGACCGGCGTTGTCAGGAGCGCTTCGAGCCACGAGATCGTGCGGCCGCTCATCGCGAGCGCAACGACCGGAGACGAGAGCGTGACGGCGACCCAGAAGCGCACCGTCATATCTCGCAACTCGCTGCTCTCTTCTTTCTCCTGACGAAAGTCGAACGGCTCGAGAGCCATTCCGCAGGAAGGGCATGCTCCCGCTGCCCCCGAGCGCACGTCGGGATGCATGGGACACGTCCAGGAGGTCATTCGAATCGCGTCTTGCGGCCGCGCAGGTACTGGTTGGGAACGAAGGGCTCGCCGCCGAGCGCGTCGGCGGCATCCCACGTCCAACGAGGATAGCGTAAAAAGCCGCGCGCCAATGCAACCATGTCGGCCTCGCCACCCGCGACGATCGCCTCTGCCTGCTGCGGACGCGTAATCGCGCCGACCGCGATTGTCGTTATGCCGATCTCGCGCTTGATGCGCGCCGAGAACGGCACCTGATACCCGGGGTGCGCGTCGATCTTCTGGAGTGGCGAGAGCCCGCCGCTCGAAACATCGATGAAGTCACAACCGCGTTGCTTGAGCGCTCCCGCGAAGACGACGGACTCATCGAGGTTCCAGCCGCCTTCGACCCAGTCGGTCGCTGAGATACGCACACCGAGGGGCTTGCGCTCGGGCCAGACGGCGCGAACGCGCTCGAAGAGCTCGAGCGGGAAGCGCATGCGGTTCTCGAGCGACCCTCCGTAGCGATCGGTGCGGTGGTTTGAGAGCGGAGAGAGAAACTCGTGCGCGAGGTAGCCGTGCGCGAAGTGCAGCTCGATGATATCGATACCGAGCCGCTCCGCGCGTCGGGCCGCGGCGACGAAGTCGCTGCGGATCCTCTCCATGCCGGCTTCGTCGAGCTCGCTCGGCACGTGCCATCCGGTGTCGTACGCGAGCGCAGAGGGCGCAACGATCGGGTAGGCATGCTCTCCGCTCGCCGGACCCCCGCCCTCCCACGGCGGCAAGGTCGAGGCCTTTCGCCCCGCGTGCGCAAGCTGTACGCCGATTTTGCTCCGCGCCCATGCTCGTACGAAGCGTACGACGCGCTCGATCCCGCGCTCGTTCTCGTCGCTGTAGAGGCCGAGATCGCGGTACGTGATCCGCGCCTGCGGGCTTACGTGCGTGGCTTCGAAGAAGGCGATGCTCGGCCCAGAGAGCGTGAGGTGGCCGAGATGAACGAGATGCCATTCGTTCGCGCTACCGTCCTCGCTCGAATACTGGCACATCGGCGAGACGACGATACGATTTTCGAGCGTGAGGCCGCGCAGCGCGATGGGAGAGAAGAGCGAGCTCACCCGTAGAGATCCCTGCGTGTCGCCGGCAGATCAACGCTCCCATCATCGCGCTTGCGTCCGAGGAGGGTTTGATATACTGCGATTCGTCCGCTGCGAAAGCCTTGTGCGCTTCCTGCCATATAGAGACGCCAGATGCGGTAGCTTTGATCGCCGGCCGCAGCGATCGCCGTTTCACGATTGCGCTCGAGATTCGCGACCCATGCGCGCAGTGTTGTCGCATAGTGTTCGCGTAGATTCTCGACGTCGCGTACTTCGAAGCCGGTGTCTTGCGCGACCGCGAGTGCTTCGGCGATGTGCACCAGCTCGCCGTCTGGGAAGACGAAGCGTTCCATGAAGCTCGGCATGCGCCGGTGCAGCGGTCCTTCGGCGGCGATGCCGTGATTCAAGAAAAGGCCTCCGGGCTGCAATGCGCGGTAAGCGGCGCGAAAATACTCGGGAAGCTTCGCGCGGCCGACGTGCTCGAACATACCGATTGAAGCGATCTTGTCAAAGCGTTCGTCACCGAGATCGCGATAGTCGCGCAGCTCGATCGTGACGCGGTCTTCTACGCCGGCTTGCGCAACTCGGCGCCGCCCTTCTTCATATTGCGATTGACTGAGCGTGATGCCGACTGCCCGGGCTCCGAAGCGCTGCGCAGCGCGGATCACGAGGGCGCCCCAGCCGCAACCGATATCGAGTAGCCGATCCTGTGCGCGGAGCCTAAGCTTGCGGAGCGTGTGGTCGATCTTCGCAAGCTGAGCCTGCGCGAGTGTTGCGATCCCCTCGTCATAGTACGCACATGAGTAGACCAGGCTCTCGTCGAGAAAGGATGCATAGAACGCCAGCGGCTGGTCGTAGTGAAAGCCGATCGCCGCGAGATCGCGAGCTCGTGAGTGCAGTCCGCCGTGAAGGTGCGCCTCGCGCAGCGCGGGGAGCTGCGCGCGCGGAAGACGGCGGAGCATCTCCCATAACCGCGCCTTGCGCAGCGTCGGAAGATCGCTCGCGGCGCGCAGGAGCGCATCCACCGCCGATTCGAGCTCGCCTTCGCAGTCGATGACGCCCGCTGCAAACGCGCGTCCCGCGGAGAGTTCGAAGGGAGGGCGCAGCGCCACGCGTAGTGCGCCGGGCTCGTTCAAGACGAGAACAAAGCGCTCAGAGGTTCCGCGCACGCGGCTTCCGTCCCAGAACCGCACGCCGAGCGTTCGTCCGTAGGCATCTCCGAAGAGTATGCCGAGCGCCTCCTGAGCAAGCCGTACGTTGCGATCCATATCGTTCTGCTTCATGAGCCTTCAAAGGCGCCTCTCCCTGCGCGGCCGAAATCAAGCCGTCCCAATGAACAACCGAATCGGCAGGATTCGATTGCAGGCGCTGGTCCTCAGCGCGGTGCCCCTGTTTTTCCTCGTCCTCCTCGCGCTGTCCGCGGCCGTGCTCGTCAGCCAGGCACAGCGCATCTCGCACACGTCAAGTCTCTCGACGCGTATCCTTTCGCAGTCGGATGCCGTGGAAGCCGCGCTCGAGGCACTCTCGACGAGCGTTAGCGATTATGAGCAGAGCGGTCGGCCCTCCTATCTGCGCGATTACGTGCAACGCTCGGCTGTCTTCCGGCTCCGTGCGCAAGGGCTGCTCACTATGGTGCCCCTCGATTCACCGGCGAGACCGTACGTGGCACGGTACGTCGCAGGAATGCGTGAAGGTACCGTCGTGATCGCACGTTACCTTGCGATGGTACGTACCGGCCAGACGGCGCGTGCAAAAGCGTACGCACAATCTTCGGCCGTGCACAAGCTCGGAACCGAACTCGCAGCGAGGAAAGCAGCCTTCGACGCCGCCGAGCGTTCGCTCACCATCGCCGGCTTCGACTCTTTCTCGCGGTGGTTGCGCCGGTTCCTCATCGCCGTCCTGATCGCGTGCGTGATAGGCATCATCGGCACGCTTCTCGCGACGACCGGCTTCGGAGTGCGAATCGTGCGGCGTCTCGAGGAACTCGCTGCAAACGCGCGCCGTCGCGGTGCGGGAGAGGCGACGAAGGAAATTCGCGGCAGCGACGAGATCGCGGTGCTCGATCGGCTGTATGCGGAGATCACGCGGCGCTTGCGGGACGCCCTTGCGCAGAAGGAAGAGCTCCTCGGCGCGTACGAGCGCGAGCATCACGTCGCCTCGACGTTGCAGCGGGCATTGCTTCCAAAAGAGCTGCCTCGCATTCCGGGCGTGCGCGTCGAAGCCGCGTACGTTGCTGCAACCGCGAGCGCGGAGATCGGCGGCGACTGGTACGACGTCTTCCTGCTCTCCGATCGCGTTCTCGGAATCGCCGTGGGCGACGTGGAGGGCCACGGTTTGCAGGCGGCGACACTCATGGGCTCGGCGCGCCAGGCAATTCGTGTCGCAGCACGCGAGAAGAGCGATCCCGCCTCGGTGCTTCGGCGCGTGAACCAAGCTGTCTGCGCCGACGAGCGTCTTCTCATGGTAACGGCGTTCTTCGGAGTCCTCGATCTCCAAAGCGGGACCTTGCGTTACGCGAGCGCAGGGCATCCACCCCCGTTTCTCCTGACGCCGAAGGGCAAGCTCATTGCGCTCGAGGGGCGCGGTATCGCACTCGGCGTTAATCGGCACGCCGAGTATACAACAGAGGAAGCATCGCTCACGGCCGGCGGCGCGGTCGTTCTCTATACGGACGGCATGGTTGAGGCCGAGCGCGAGTACGCTGCAGGTCTCGCAAAATTGGAAGCGGCGATTTGCGCCGAGTCTCGGAGCGAGGATGGTAATGTAGCGCAGGCGATCCAACGCCGGGTCTTCACGGATATCGAGCCGCTGCATGACGCCGCGGTGTTGTTTGTGGGCATTACGGACTTATTGAGCAGGGTTTCCCCGGAGAGCCGCTTGCAGACCTGGCGTGTCGATGCCAAGAATGAAGATGAGGCGCATCGTGTAAAGCGCGCCGTACTCTGGCATCTCGGGGAGCGTACGCCGATCTTCGACATCGGCGCTGCGGAGGCAATCCTGGGAGAACTTCTCAGCAATATCGCGCGCCATACTCCAGGGCAGGCAGAGATCACGCTCGAACCGGACCACGATAGGATGCTGCTCCATGTATGCGATCGCGGAAGGGCATTTCGAGCCACGGGCGAGCACCCACCGGACCTGCTCTCGGAGAGTGGTCGCGGGCTCTTTCTCGTGCGTACGCTCGCTCGAAGCGTCGCTATGGCCAGAACGAGTTCGGGGAATCGCGTCTCGGTCGAGCTGCCCGCTCTTCACGCCGTCGGGCGTCCGTTGACCACGGCATGAGTAACCACCGCATCGCCGCGGCCATCGCTGCGGCGCTCTTGCTTGCGGCGTGCTCGGGCCACCACCGATCTCGAGGCGGCTACGGCATGTCGGCATCGCCTGCACCGATTCCGACTGCCGTCGCAAGCCGAACCACGGTACATCCGACCTTGACGGTCTCGGGCGTCATCGCGCCCTTTCAGAACGTCCAGCTTTCGAGCGATCTGACGGAGCCTGTGGATGCCGTCTACGTCAATGAGGGGGATCACGTCCACGCGGGCGAGGTGATCGCCGTGCTCGACACGGCCGACCTGCGAGCCGAGCTTGCCTCCGATGTCGCGAACACGTCGCACACGTATTATGGCGGTGTGCTTTCCATACAGCAGGGTGTCTATGCCGTACGGCAAGATCGCGTGACGCTCCACACAGACGAAATCAACTTGGAGCGCGATGAGGTGTTGTTCCGAGAAGGTTATATCTCACGCCAAACCGTCGACGGGCAGATCAACACGGTCAACACCGATCGTCAAGCGCTCGCCTCGGCAATATCGAACATGAGAGCGAACGGCACGATCACCGGTTCCTGGAGTCCGCAGCTCTCAGATAGCGGAGTCGCCAATGTGTCCCAGAGCGGTAGCGTCAACGGCACGGGGCTCCAGGCGTCTGCGATCGCGCAAGCCGAAGCGACGGCGCA
>JASHTE010000301.1 GCA_030040695.1 Vulcanimicrobiota bacterium
ATGGCTTTGGCCATAGACGGCCGTATGCGCGAGAAGTGAGGCAAGCAAGCCCAGGGCTATAGCTCCGGGCAGCTCAAGGGCTCTCATCGGGCCGAAACTTTCGCTCAGCCGCAAGGGTTGGCCTGGAGCGGGCGTCGTACAAAGCCGACCCCTCCCCCTAGGCGTTCTTGGCCGACGGGGGATCCGTAGTATAGAAAATCATGCATACCGCACCGAACGTCAACGCTCGCCTCCCGGTGGAAAACGCAGACACCGTCAGCCTCGTCTGTGCGCTCCTCGCGCGCTTTCCCGAGCTGGCCTCGATACGTGCGCTTCCCGCCGAGGGCACCGTGCGCCTGACGTTCGCGGTGCGCAAGCGCCTCGACCGGGCGGCGCAGCGCGACGTCGTTGCGGCGGTGCAGGATCACGTCGGCGCCTTCGTCGTGCTCGCAGGCGCGCCGCTCGAGGCACTACGGGTGGAGTGCGAGAGCGAACGCTCGATGAGTTTCGTGCACGTCACGCGCGACCTCGAGAGCTTCTCGAAAGAGGAGCTCGAGATGCTCTGCGCCTTCTTTAATGCTCGTTTCGGCGAGGCGCTCGTTTGTACGCCGCACGCCGAGGGCGAGTTCGAGGAAGACGAGCTCGCGCAGGACGAGGCCGCACTCTACGCGATCGAGGCGCTTCGCGACCCGACGCAGTCGAAGAATCTCGTTGGATTCCGCGAAGAGAAGCGCGTCTTGGTCTACTTTTTGAAGTCGCAGAAGAAAGCGAAAGCATCCGCTCGCCGATAGCTTCCTTAGCGCCGACAGCAGTGAACCTGCTCGTAATCGGGGATGTCGTCGGCGCCCCAGGGCGCGAGGCATTGAAGCGCTGCCTTCCGTTCGCGCGCGATCAGTACGCGATTCACGGCTGCATCGCTAACGGCGAGAACGTTGCCGGCGGCTTTGGCTTGACCGCGCCGACCGCGCAGGAGCTCTTTGAGACGGGGGTCGACTTCATCACGAGCGGTAACCACATCTTCGACAAGCGCGATTTTACCGCGTATCTCGATACGTCCGAGCGGGTCATCCGTCCCGCAAACTACCCCTCATCGGCACCCGGTCGCGGCTACGGGACGTTTACCGTAAGCGGCGTGACGGTCGGCGTTCTCAATCTCATGGGGCGAACGTTCATGCCGCCCGTCGACGATCCGTTTCGCTCTGCAGATGCCTGTGTAAGCGCGCTGCGTGCGCTCACGCCCGTGATCGTGGTCGACATGCATGCAGAGGCAACGTCGGAGAAGATCGCACTGGCGCGATATCTCGACGGCCGCGTCTCGCTCATCTTCGGCACGCACACACACGTGCAGACGGCAGACGAGCAGATTTTGCCCGCCGGAACCGCCTACATCAGCGACGTCGGTATGACCGGGCCGATCGACGGCGTCATCGGGATGGAGCAGAAAGCGGTACTCGACCGCTTTCTCGTGGGTATCTCTGAGCGCTTTTCGGTGCAGAAGGACGGACTACGTCAATTCTGCGCGATCGTCGTTAGCCTCGACGCGAAGACGGGGAAGGCCCTCGAGATCAAGCGTATCTTCCAACGCGGCATCGCGTGATTGTCGACTTTCACTGCCACAGCACCGAGAGCGACGGATCGCTCGCGCCGCAAGCGCTCGCCGACTATATGCGCGATCGCGAGGTGGAGGTGTATGCGATCACCGACCACGATACGCTCTCGGCGTATGGAGGCTTCAAGCCGGTGCCGGGCGCACGGGTCATCACCGGAATCGAGATCAACACCACGTGGCGGGAGAACGAGGTCCATATCCTGGGCTTCGCGCTTCCTTTAGATGATACGGCGCTGAGCGGCGTGCTCGCGCGTAATCGGGTAGAGCGACGCCGGCGCGTCGAACGGATGGTCGGGCAGCTTGGAGAGGCCGGCTACGCGATCACGTTCGAGGATGTGCTTCGCGAGGCGGAGGGTTCGAAGTCACTCGGGCGTCCCCACGTCGCAAAGGCGCTCATTCGGCTTGGCCTCGCCGAAGACGTGGAAGCGGCCTTTCGAGCCTTCCTCCGGCGAGGAAAGCCGGGATACGTTCCCTCCGTCCATATCACCCCGCACCAGGCGATCGCCGCGGTTCGCAGCTCCGGCGGTGTCGCGATTCTCGCCCATCCCGGGCGACTGAAAGATCGTTCGATCATCGAGGCGCTCGCTGCGGAGGGCCTTCAGGGCTTGGAGGTCTTCTATCCGACGCACACCGCCGGCGACATTGAGTTTTTTCGCGAGAAGGCGCGCCGGCACGGCTTGGTGATGACCGCGGGCTCCGATTTCCACGATATACGGTACCACGCGCACGGCGTAGGCATTGAGGTCGACCGCGAAGACGTCGAGCCGTTTCTAGGGATGGTCCTTCGCTGAAATCGTCGCTCTAATACGTCGAAGCAGTTCGTTGCTCTCGCGCTCGTAGCGCTCCATCTGCGCGGTTTGAGCAGCGACAATCTGCGTGTCACGCATCGCCGCGTGATTGATCCGCACGTTGTAGGCGGATGCCGCAAGTGCAGCCGCCGCGAGCTCGGCGGCGCAGCCGAGATCGCTCGCGAGGTGCGGGTTGTTCAGCTCGAGAGAATCTGCGGCGAGCCGCTCGACGTCGAGTGCAAGGCGCATTGCGTGCAGCGGCGCCTCGGCGGCGCGCTCCAATGCCCCTTGTCGCGCCTCGCCGCGTGTCGCCATGACGGCGGCAAACGCCTCTTCGTCGCGCCTTCGCGCTTCTAGGAGCTGCGAACGCAGCGTATCGGCGAGCGTCGCCAAGCTCAGCGCCGTCGTCTCTTGCGCGGCATGCTTCGGATGTGCGGCCGTGATGCGTGCAGCCATCGCGACGAGCGCGGCGCCCATCGCTGCGACGAGGGTCGCAGCGCTTCCGCCACCGGGCGTCGGGCTCGGCGAGGCGAGCTTCGTGAGGTACTCTTCGAGGCTTTCCACGATACAATGCATTTCTCAACGGGGATGCCGAGCCTTTCGGCGAAGCCGGGGCGGATGCAAACTGCCGTCGCGCCTTCGGGAGACGTCAAAGATCGCAGCCTCGCTGAGCGAGGCCGCTCGCGCATTGCGTGGGCCGGCGCCTCGATGCCGGTGCTCGCGCAAATCCGCGACCGTTTTGCAAAAGAGAAACCGTTGCACGGCGTACGCATCGGTGCGTGCCTACACGTCACGACTGAGACGGCGAATCTCATGCTCGCCTTGCAAGCTGGTGGGGCCCAGACTGCGCTGTGTGCGAGCAATCCGCTCTCGACGCAAGACGACGTGGCCGCGGCGCTCTGCGAGTTCGGCGTGCCGACCTTTGCGATCAAGGGTGAGGACCACGAGCGGTACTACTCGCACATCGAGTCGGTCATTGCGACGCGCCCACAGATCTCGATGGACGACGGCTGCGACCTCGTGACGACGATTTTCAAGAACCACAAGAGCTTGCTCGGCGAGATGATCGGCGGCTGCGAGGAGACGACGACCGGCGTCATCCGGCTCCGTGCGATGCAGCGCGACGGGGTGCTTCCCTATCCTGTGATCGCAGTCAACAATGCCCTGACGAAGCACATGTTCGATAACCGCTACGGCACCGGCCAGTCGACGCTCGACGGCATCATCCGCGCGACGAACACGCTGCTCGCGGGCAAGACACTCGTCGTGATCGGCTACGGCTGGTGCGGGCGCGGCATCGCTTCGCGCGCTGGGGGCCTGGGCGCGCATGTCGTCATCACCGAAGTCGATCCACGCAAGGCGATCGAAGCGGTGATGGACGGCTACGGCGTCATGCCGATGGCGGAGGCCGCAAAGACCGGCGACATCTTCGTGAGCGTCACCGGCAACTATCACGTCGTGCGCGAGGAGCATTTCCGCGCGATGAAGGATGGAGCGATCGTCTGCAACTCCGGCCACTTTAACGACGAGCTGGATCTCGACGCTGTGGAGCGTCTTGCGGTTCGAAAGACCGAGCCGCGGCAGTTCGTCGAGCAATTCGAGCTCGCGGACGGACGGCGTATCTGCATTCTCGCGCAAGGCCGTCTCGTGAATCTGGCTGCGGGTGAAGGGCATCCGGCGGCAGTGATGGACATGTCGTTTGCGAATCAGGCGCTCTGCACGGCGCTGCTCGTTCGCAAACGCGGTACGCTCGAGAAGAGGGTGTACGACGTTCCGATCGAGATCGACGAAGAGGTTGCGCGGCTCAAGCTCGCTTCGATGGACGTCGCTATCGATACGCTCACGCCCGAGCAAGCGAAGTACCTCGCCTCCTGGAGTGAAGGAACGTAAAAATGGCGCATCGTCGTCCTTCGACTTCGTTCGCTGCGCTCACTTCGCTCAGGATGACACGAAAGGAAGCGCGCAATGCCGCCAATTCGCTCAGGATGACACAAAAGGAAGCGTGCAATGCCGCCAATTCGTTCAGGATGACACGAAAGGAAGCGTGCAATGCCGCATAGACGGTTGTTTACGTCCGAATCGGTGACGGAGGGTCATCCGGACAAGCTCGCCGATCAAATCTCCGACGCCGTGCTCGACGCACTGATCAAGGACGATCCCAATAGCCGCGTCGCGGTCGAAACCTTCGCAATCACGGGTCAGATTCACATCGCGGGCGAGGTGACGACGAAGACGTACGTCGATATTCCTCGTCTCGTGCGTGAGACGATTCGTGACGTCGGCTACACACGCTCCTCTGTCGGCTTCGATGCCGAAACCTGCGGCGTGAGCGTCTCGATCGACGAGCAATCCCCGGACATCGCGCTCGGCGTCGACAAGTCGCTCGAGGCGAAAGCGGGCGAGGACGAAGAAGACATCTTCGAGCTCACCGGCGCCGGCGATCAAGGGATGATGTTCGGTTACGCCTGCCGTGAAACCGATGAGCTGATGCCGCTTCCGATCGTGCTCGCTCACAACCTGACGAAGCACCTTGCAGCGGTGCGGAAGAACGGTGCGATCCCGTACCTGCGCCCCGATGGAAAGTCACAGGTAACGATCGAGTACGAGGGCGACAAACCGAAGCGGGTCGATGCCGTCGTCGTCTCGGCACAGCATGACCCTGAGATTCCGCTCGAAGTGATTCGCAACGAGATCACGGAGAGAGTCATCGATCACGTGATTCCGGAGGCAATGCACGACAAGGCGACGCGCATCTTCGTCAATCCAACCGGGCGTTTCGTGATCGGCGGCCCTAAGGGCGACGCAGGCCTGACCGGACGCAAGATCATCGCGGACACATACGGCGGCATGGCACGCCATGGCGGCGGCGCCTTCTCGGGGAAAGATCCGACGAAAGTGGATCGCTCGGGCGCCTATGCCGCGCGATGGGTCGCAAAGAACGTCGTCGCGGCGGGACTGGCCGACCGGTGTGAAGTGCAGATTGCTTACGCAATCGGTGTTGCGCATCCGGTGAGCGTGCTCGTCGAAACGTTCGACACCGGTAAGATTCCCGACGAGAAGATTGCAGAGGCAATTGCGGCGGTCTTCGACCTTCGGCCGGCGGCGATCATCCACTATCTCAATCTACGACGTCCTCTCTACAAGCAGGTTGCCGCCTACGGTCACTTCGGGCGCCCCGATCTCGACCTGCCTTGGGAGAAGATCGACCGGGTCGAGGCGCTCCGCGAGGCAACGCGCTTCAACGGCGAGGCGCTTCGCGTACCGAACTTCGCACAGTAGAGCGCGGGCGGCTTGCCCGCCGCGGCGCTCTACCGTATACTACGTTCGCGTTCCGGATTAGCTCAGTTGGTAGAGCAGCTGACTGTTAATCAGCGGGTCGCTGGTTCGAGTCCAGCATCCGGAGCCATTCCTACCCCGGCTTTCGGCACGCCCTCTGCTACAGGAGGGCGCTGTTCCCTCGCGGTATGGTTGGCGCTGTGAGCGATGCCCGCTCGCCCTACCCTCTGCTCGCCACGACGGGCCTCTCGTTCGCGGTGTTGGCCGTTGCGCTCATAACGCACACGCTTCTCTGGTGGGCTCAGTCACGTGGACTCTTGAGCGGCGATTATGATGCACACGCACACGGATCGATCGCGCTCGTTTCAGCAGTGTGCTTCACAGCGGGATCGGGAGCGACGTTCCTCTATGTCCTTCACATTCTGACACAAGCGAAAGAGTCGCTCGCCGATCTTGCGTGCAGGTGCCTGCGGGGGCTGCACGTTCGGCTCACAATGTTCGTTGCTCTTGCAGCGGGCGTCGTGTTGTGCGCGATGGAGCGTTGCGAGCAGCTTGCGGCGCATCAGTACGATGGCCTCTTGAGCGCTTTCGGTGGAACACCGGTGGTGGGCTTTGCGCTGCTTGT
>JASHTE010000302.1 GCA_030040695.1 Vulcanimicrobiota bacterium
ACGGATCGCTCCTTCGAAGGACTCGCCGATCGCGCCGACGTCGATCGACGTCGAGAAGCCCGCGGGATACATCGCCGCGACATCCGGCGCAAAGAGCAACTCGACGCCCGCGTTTTGCAGTTGCTCCCGGTCGCCTTCGAAGTCACGCGGATACCGCTCGAAATCTTCACCGGCGCCGAACTGCAGAGGATTCACGAAAATCGATGCCACGACGGAGCCGTGCTCGCGCGCTCGCGCGATCAACGCGAGATGCCCGGCGTGCAGTGCGCCCATCGTCGGTACGAAAGCGATCGGCTTGCGCAGCGAGGCCGCGGCCTCGCGCGCCGCAGCGGGTTGCGTGATTACGCGCGTGTGACGCGCAGCACGGTGCGCCCCACCACGAAGGGCGTGCCGATCTCCAGTCGAGCATCGTGGCTGAGAATCTTTCCGTCGAGTTTCGTCCCGTTTCGGCTCTTTAGATCGGTGAGGATCAGCCGCTCTCCGTCGACGTGGAGCTGCGCGTGCTTGCGCGAGACGTAGCGGTCGAGAGGTATGCAGGCATCGGCGATGCCTGCATCGCGTCCGATGGTAATCTCCTGTTCGAAGGCCCACGTCTTTCCGTCGAGGGGGCCGCTGAGAACCTCCAGGAGATACATGGCCCGGTTGCCTTCTTGAAGAGGTCCCCCCACCCTGTCAGGTCGTGGAGTTGGCCCGGCCAGGGGCTTATCCCACCTCGGCGGCATCAGACCGACGAGCGGAGCCATGGACGGCGGGAGCGAGGAGGCGGAGCAGTAGGAGCGAGTCAGGATGACGAGCGACGAACGGCGACAAGGTGGGATAAGCCCCTGGTCGAGGCCTAACGTTTTACGGCGGAGTGGTCGATATTGGGAAGGGTGACCATGAACGATCGCATCGAGGAGCTGCTCAAACTCATTGAAGTCGAACCCGACGCCCTTCGCGAGGCGGAGTTCCTTCAGGCGCAGACGATCCTCGACACACTCGTCGGAAAGACGATCACCTCCGCGATGATCGAGGAGCGGCGCATCGTTATCGGCACGTCCGACGGCAACAAGTACTTCTTTTACGGATTCTTAGGAAACCAATCCTAAGATTGGCTGCGCTAGGCGACGGGAGCGTCGAGCGCTTTCTCGATCAGCGCCTGGTCTTCCGGCGCAATCTGCGTGAACGCGATGCCGTGCGCGTAACGCTTCGCCGTAGCATCGAAAAATGAAAGGACGATGCGCCCGCGCGCGACGATCTCGCGCTCCACGCTGGGGAGCGTAAAGCGCAGCACGATCACTTGGCCCGCGGGTAAGTCGTCGCCCGTTGCAACGCGCATGCCTCCGGAGGATAGGTCGAGCGCCTCGCCCGTGAGCACGAGCTCCTGTCCCGGGAGAATCACCTTCGTCGAGAAATTAACGGCGGCTCTACGGAACCGACGGCGGCTTGGGTTTTCCTCGTTCGCCACAGCGCAATGCTCTTCTCGTTTCGCTTCTCCGGACCTTTACCGTCGCTCTTCGGTGACGGCCCGAGCAGCGAAGAGCGCGCCGAGCACTCCGTGCGCAGTGCTGACGGCACCTTGCAGATAGACTTCGTACGGTGGGCGCAACGGCGCATCGCAGGAGAGCTCGATCGTCGCGCCGCCGACGAAGGCACCGCTCGACATGACGACCGGAACAGCGTAACCGGGTACCTCCCCCGGCTCGGGGCGGAAGCGCGCGTTCAGCGGCATCGCAGACTGCACGCCGTGCGCAAAGCGCAAGAGCAGCTCCCGGCTGCCGAGCCGGATCGCTTGAACGATGTCGCTGCGCGCGCTGCCGGGGGCCGGGTCGACCGAGAAACCAAGCTCCTCGAAGAGCGCCGCCGCGAAGTCGAGCGCGCGCAGACATTGCTCGACGACGAGCGGCGCCTGGAAGAGTCCCTGCACGAACGCTTTGCCGAAGCCGAGGCTCGGGCCGAGCCGGTCGCGCAAGCCCGGTGCGAAGAGACGCGTTGCAACGCGCTCGACCAGGTCGGCACGCCCGGCAACGTATCCGCCTCCCGGCGCGAGCGTGCCGCCGAGGTTCTTGATGAGGGAGCCCATCACGAGATCCGCGCCATCATGCGTCGGTTCTCGCGCTTCGACGAGCTCGCCGTAGCAGTCGTCGACGAGCACCGGCGTCTGCGACGAGGCGCCCTTAACCGCCGCAATCGCCGACGCGCAGGCGTCGACGGAGAGCGAAGGGCGGGGCGCGTAACCGCGCGAGCGTTGCATGAAAACTGCCGCCACCTCGTTGGCGCGCAGCGCTTCGCGCACGCTCGCGAGATCGACGCCGCTCGGGGCCAAAGGGATCTCGCGATAGCGCATTCCCTGCGCGACCAGCGAGCCCGGCGCATCGGCGATCGCATTACGCAGCGTGTCGTACGGCGCACCGGTGATCGAGAGCAACGTCTTACCTGGCGGAACGCACGCGGCGATCGCCGCCACGATGGCGTGCGTGCCGCTCACGATCGCGAGTCGGGCGAGCGCTCGCTCCGCGCCGAAGATCCGTGCAAGAAGCGACTCGTAGTGCGCGCGCGCAGCGTCGTCGTACCCGTACCCCGTCGTGCCCGCGAGGGCGGATTCGTCGACACCCTCCTCGAGAAAGGCCTGCAAGACGTTCGCAGCAACGATCTCCTGCGCAGGATAGCGCAGTTCGGCAACGCGCGCTTGCGCGCGAAGTGCCGCGTCGCGAACGGGATCGCCGATCCCAAAACGAGCACAGAGGAGTTCGACGTTCATGCGAGCCGGCGCTCGTAGGCGCGCAGAAACGGCAGATAGATGAGGGCCGCTATCACGAGGTTGACGAGCAGGAGCAAGGGCGCGCGCGGGTCGAGCGTCGCAAGATACGTGGAGATCGGCGCGGGAACGAAGGGTGGAACGTAGAACGCCGGGCGCGCGACGAAGCCGAGTGCGATCGCTGCATAGCTGACGGTCGCGACCACGAGCGGCGCGAGGAGAAACGGCACGGCGAAAAAGGGGTTGAGCACGACGGGCAGCCCGAAGAGGAGCGGCTCGTTCGCGTTCGCGAGCGCGGGCAGCAGCGCGATACGCCCGATCCGGCGCAGCCGCTGCAACCGCGAGATCGCAAGGAGCAGCGCGAGGGGCAACGTTGCGCCCGAGCCGCCGGGGAAGACGAAGAGAAAGAGCGAGCTCACGACGACGTGCGGCAAAGGCAGGTGCACGGCAAAGGCTGCGGTGTTCTCCATCTGCATCGTCAGATAGACGGGAGTCAATATCGCGGAGAGCATGGCCGAGCCATGGACGCCACAGAGCCACAACAGCATCTGCGCCGCAACGATGAGAAGGAGCGCGACATAGGAGTCGCCGAGCCGCGCGAGCGGCTGGAGGGCAAGCGCAATCTCACGCGAGACGTCGACGTGCAACACGAAGACGATGATCGCGAGAGCACTCATCGTCGTCCCGAGCGCAGCAATCGAAGCAATGTCACCCTGAGCGAGGCGCAAAGCGCCGAGTCGAATGTGCGAGGGACGGACGAAACGCCCGACAGCAAGCGCCGCGGCAACGACGCCCGACGCGAGGATCGCGAGGAATATGCCCGTCGGCCCGAGCTCTTGCAAGTACGCGAGACTCAGGCCAGGCGCTTGCGGAAGCATGATCGCAAAAGCGATCAGAGATGCGGGCAGGACGAGCGCGAGCGCATATCCCGTGCGGCGCGCAAGCGTTATTGGGAGCGCGATCGCGAGCACTACCGCCATGACGCCGAACGAGGGCAAGAGCGCGACCGAGACGCGGTGGACGAGCAGCCAAATCACCGCGAGGGAAATCAGAAGGCCGCCGAAACCCCACGGAAATGCATCGCGAACGGCAAGGAGAAACGGCGCGTCGGCGATCCGCGCGAGCGCCGATGCCGGGCTAGAGCCTTCGAACGACGGCTTCCACGCGACCGATGATCTCGACATCGCTCGCGTAGATTGGCTCCATTGCTCGATTCTCCGGCTGGAGACGAACGCGCCCCTGCTCTTTGAAGAAACGCTTCACCGTAGCCTCGCCGTCGAGCATCGCGACGACGATCTCGCCGTTGCGCGCGTTCTTCTGCGGACGTACCATGATGAGGTCGCCGTCGAGGATTGCAGCGTCGACCATCGAGTCGCCCTGCACTCGCAGCATGAACGCCTCCGACGCTCGAGGCACGAACTCGCCTGAGAGCACGAACTCGCCTTCGAGGTTCTCCTGCGCGGTAATCGGTGTGCCTGCGGCGACCTTTCCGACGATCGGCATCACCAGTGCCTCGGCAAGCGCATGAGAGCCGGAGGAGCGCAGAGCACGCGGCTTCGTCGGGTCACGGGAGATGAGACCCCGTTTCTCGAGCGCCTTGAGGTGCGCGTGGATCGTAGAGGAGGAAGAAAGCCCGACGCGCTCGCCGATCTCGCGGACAGACGGCGGATAGCCCTGTTCAGCCGTGAACCGGCGGATGACCTCGAGGATCCGCTGCTGCCGCTCGGTTGCGGGCTTCTCGGTCATGGCCCCCACCATAGCACAAATGCCGGAGTAAGGCAAACGTACGTTCGTGCGAACAGGGGTACGAGGCCACCTCGACTGCTTGACAGGGATCGCTAGGGGCGTGCTAAAATCTAGTGGACGAACAGGCGTTTGCCCCAAGATAGCGGAAAGGAGCCAGCGTGTATAGAGAGAGACGGGTCAGCCTGGCGCCGGCGATTGCGCTGGCCGCACTCAGCTTATCGGTGACCCTTCCGGCACTCTCCAGCATCCGTCTCTACGCGGCCACGCCGGAGCGCTCGACCTTCGTCACGGTTCGGCCCGGCGATACGCTCTGGGCGATCGCTGCCTCCCACACCTCCGCTAACGGCGACATCGAACAGACCGTCGACCGCATCAGCGCGGAGAACCATCTTGGATCCTCCTCACTCCAGCCGGGTGAAAGGCTGAGAATCCCTCTCTAGCCGCCGGGTGACGCAAAGGGCCGCGTGATACGCCGCGGCCCTTTTTTATTCGGTCGTGATAATGATCACGCTGTGGTCGGAGTGCTCGTCGAGAAAGGCGAGGCCTTCCATCATCCACTGATCGAGCCCGGTGCCCGAATGGCGCGCTACCTCGCGCGCGACATGGGAACGCTCCTTCAGCCATATGAGCTCGGCTCGCGTCGTCGTCGGGTAGATCGCGACGTTGCAATCCTCGCAACGGTATGCATGCCGCACCTAGTGATGAAAAACGATCGCCAGCATGGTGGTCGCCCACGATGTTGCTATACCGCCCATCGTCCACATGAAACGCTGATCGATCTTGCCGTCGAGAAGTCTAAAGCCTTCATACATCTCATGCTGCAGGCTCTCAAAGCGATGATCCATCGAGTCAAGGCGACGGTCGACTGAATCAAGGCGACGGTCGACTGAATCAAGGCGATGGTCGACTGAATCAAGGCGACGGTCGACTTGCTCATACGCCCCTTCGAGACGGCTCATGCGGCTTTCCATAGGCTGTGCGCTCACCCGCTCTTCCTTTCCGTGGAGTATATCACACGCAACCATCACTGCGACGAGCGGAGATGACAAGGCCCCGGGCAGTTGCCCGGGGCCTTCGTCGTTGTGCCTTTCCGTTAAGGCTCTACGCTAAGCTTAGAGATGAATCTGCGCTTGGAGGTAGAGATTGAACGGCAAGTAGCTCGTGTAAACACCACCGGTGGAAGGCCCGTAGGACTGTTGCTCCCACGCGTATGGCGTCACGCCGTTGGCAGCTTTGTCGTACGGACTCGAGCCATCGTACCAGCCGGCACCGTTGTAGAGACCATTCGCCGAGTAGCCGCATATGGTGCTGCTCGGTGGATAGGCCGTCGTCCACGGCTCAGACGAGCCGCCGAAGCACGTGTGCCAGAGGTCGGTAGCCGTCAGCAAGAGCTTGACGTGCGGGAAGTCGTAGCTCAACTGAAGGTTACCGATGAGGATGTTCGGGTTGTAGTACTGGCCAGGCGACGCGAACGTGCCGGTCTGCGGATCCGGAACGGCTAGGTAACCGTACGGACCGGCGCCGATGCCGGCGTAGTGGTAGTCGCACAGGTCATTACCGAGGTCAACACCACTCGAGTTTTGGTTCTCTCCGCAGTCACGCGGGTCGACACCGTCAACGTCGAGCGGGCTGCCGTACTGCGCGCCCGACTCTAGCTGGAGCGAAGGCGTGACCGCGAAGCGATCGTGTCTCCAGTTCAGGACGAGCGCCGTAACGTATGGCGCGTTATAGCAGGTGCAGTACCCGTAGTTCGCCGGCGCCGCCATAGCGACCTCATTCTGAGGATACCAGGCGTTCTGGTTCAGGAGCGGCTGCTCCGGCTGGTTGTAGTACGGGTTCAGGATGTTGGTACCGTTACAGGGTCCCGCTACTCCCGTTCCAGGGCCGGTGTATGGCGTGTAGCATTCCGATCCGCCGCCTGCCTTCGTCAGTGAGTTGTAGTTCGAGATCTGCGTGTTCAACTGCGAGATCTGGTTGAGACCCAGCAGCGGCTGATACTCGACGAGCGAGACCGTCCACGTGAACGCGAGCATTCCCGACAGGCCATTGGAGTTGAAGTCACCATCTTGGAGCGAGAACTCCACGCCGTAGTTCTTGGCGCGTCCCGTCGGGATCTGTGTCACGTAGTTCTCACCGATGAAGTTGTCCTCGAGCCAGTTCGAGGTCGCCGTGTAGAACGGCGAGAGCTTGATGCTCACGTTCGTTCCGCGGAAGCGGTGCTCGAACGAGGCATTGTACTGCGCCGCCGTCATGTTCGGGATCTCGTGTTCCGGCGACATGAAGCCCTGATCCAGGAAGCTGGCCCAGGCATCTGCCTCCGGAGTACCACCGGCGTAGAAGAGGTACTGGTCGGCGGCCGAGAGCGCCGGCTGCGCGTAGCGCCCAGCCGAGAAACGCCAGACCGTGTCGGGATCTTGCGTGTACGTGAAGGCAAAGCGCGGCTCCCAGTCAGATGTCGTGTACTGGTTGCCGGTCGTGTTCGCGTCGCTGAACGGCGGGTGGACGTAGGTGTACGTCTTCGTTCCGATCGTCGTCGTCGGGCAGGTTCCCGAAACGTAGTCGATCGGAGCCGGAGGCGGCTCGCCTGGCGTCAAGGCATAGGTGAGCACGCCGAGCGTCGGATTCCAGCAGACATCGTTGTCGATGACCTGTGCCTGGAAGTCGTTGGTCGGGTTGACGCCGTCTGCGAGATTCTCCGTGAAGTCATCGTAGCGCAGCGCGACGTCGAACAGCCACTTGTCGTTGGGCCGGAACTGATCCTCGAGAGACATGTTCCAGAACAACGGCCTTACCGTGTTGTACTCACCTGTAGTATCTGCGTTCCAGAGCGATATGTACTGCGCACCTGCTGCGGCTGCGGCGCCCGTTATCGGAGCCTCACCGTAGAGCGCGTTGACCTCCGACGTGTCATCGCCGTCGTAACCCCAACCGGCAGACGAGCACGGCATCGCGGCGCCCGCGCCGTTGCCGTAGTAGTTGTCTTGGTCGTAGCACGTGTAGCAGTCACTGTAGTGCACGCCGCTCGCGGTCGTGCAAGCGCCCGAGCGAGAGACGAGGCCGATCTCGCTGCCCGCGTTGGCCCACGAGTCGTAGAAGTAGTTATTGTAACGAAGGGTCTCCGAGGTTTCGATGTTCGCCTCGAACGAGAACAAGTTCGCGTCGGTGACCTGATTCGTGTACGCGAACGAACCACCGGCCGTGTGCGAGTTCAACTCGTAGTCGGGTGCGAGGCCGAACGGTGCGAAGTACTCCAACGTCGCGCCGCTCGTCGGACTGTTCTCGAGCCAATCGCTGTAGAGCGAGTAGGCGAAGATTCGCATGTACGACGTGTCGTTGAAGGGGTGCGTCCATTGCAGCTTCAGTGCGCCGAGGTCGTTGTAGTTACTGTCGAGCGTCGGATCGTCCGACGGAAGCGAGCACTGATCGCCGGTACCACCGATGTAGGCGGTGTATCCCGCGCAGCCGTCCGCGTATACCGAAGCGGGTGAGCTCGGGAAGGCGTAGAGTGTCGGGATCTTCGGATCCGTGCCGGCCGCGTTGTTGACCACCGAGCCGAACGGCATGTTGTAGGTGTACGAAGCAATGTACGACGGCGTCGTGCAGTTGCAGAAGTAATAGCCGAAGTAGTTGTACGCCGGATAGAGCGGGTTGGTTCCGTAGCCGAGGTATTCGTCTGCCTCCTCAAGCCCCGGACCCGCAGAGCCGTTGTACCCATTGGCCAACGTCTGGAGCATCGAGCTCATCCAGAGCGCCTGGATGTCGTCACGCTGCCCATCTGCACGCGGAATGCCGAAGTGCAAGTTGATGATGTTCTCGCGGTCGTTGATCGCCGCTTGTGAGCCGTAGAGTCCCCAACCGGTTGCATAGCAGCCGTTCGTAGAACCCGCGGGCGGAACGTCGGTGCCGTATTCGCAATTCTGCGTTACGCCGGCACCGGTGGCGCTGTAGACCGTGAAGTACGGGTCTCTCGCCTGATAGATGTTACCGTCGGTCATCAGGCTCGCACCGTCGCTATTGTCGACGTAGCGGAACTGTTGGTCGTAGCCGCTGATACCGACGTAGTACGAGAAGTTGCGATCCGGCGTTGCGCCGCCCACCTCAACCGTCGCCAAATGCCAGAAGGCCTCGGAGGCGGTTCCGAGTGTGAGATCCGCATATCCCGGATAGGTACCGGTCTTGATGACGGTGTTGATGAAACCGGAGACGCCGTTCGACGTGATGTCGGCCGGGCCGCCGCCGGTGTAGATCTGCAGCTCTTGCAGACCGAGGCTCGTCTCCGTCGTGTTCGGATAGTTATCGAACGCGCGGTTGACCGGAATACTGTCGACCTCGTAGGAGGTGAAGAACGGGTTCTCACCGTGGATCACTACCGCTTGGTCCCAGCCGCTCGAACCAGTTCCGAGATAGACTCCCGGAACCGAGGCGATGGCCGAGTAGGCGCTATTCAAGTTACCGCCGCCGCCGAGTGCGACCGATGCCGCCTGCTGCGAAGGCGTGACGTTGTAGATGTCACCTGCGACACCGGGCTTCACTAAGCCGGCCGCCGTCCCGTAGACGTGCTGGATCACCTTGATCGCGCGCGGCGCCGTGAGGACGATCTGCTGTGTCTGGTCGGCAAAGACGGTATTGCCCGCAATCGACGTCGTCTGATAGCCGTCCTTGGCGACGGTCAGCGTGTACGTGTCGGGCTGAAGCACGAGGAACACAAAGTGTCCCTGCGCGTCCGTCGTCGTGGTTGCGACCTGCGATGGCGAGGTCGCCGTAACCGTGGCTCCGGCTATCGGCGCTCCCGTATCATCGTGGACGACGCCTGCGAGACCACCGGTGGTTGCTGCCAGTGCCCATGTTCCCTGGAACAGGAAAGCCACCGAGAGAATCGCGGCAAGTGCCACGCGACGGAGGGTCCGTGATGAACGCATTACCTAACCCTCAATCTTTGATTGTCAAG
>JASHTE010000303.1 GCA_030040695.1 Vulcanimicrobiota bacterium
GTCATACAGTACGCCTGGCGTCCGGATTCGCTTGAGATCGCTTACACGGCGAGCGACGTGGAGCCAACACGCAAAGGCGCGGATCGCTTCCGCGACAGCTTCATCTTTACGACACAGCCGATCGTGAATCGCGAGCCTCCGGAGCCCGTCCATCTCTTCGTCACGTCTGCCTCCGGTGGCTCCGCGCGCCAACTCACGTTCGGTACGCAAAGCGTTGTCTCCGGCGAGGCGCGTTCGGCGATCTCATGGGCACCCGACGGAAAGACGATCGCCATCACGGTCGCGCCGAATCCGATTCTCAACGACGAGAGCTACTCGCGTATTGCACTCGTCGACGCTGTGAGCGGCCACATGCGTTACCTCACGACGCACCAGGCTTGGGAGAGCGGCGCCCTGTGGTCGCCCGACGGGGCGCACATCGCCTACGCCGACGCCGCCGGCGATCCGCAGGTCAACCTCGTCGAAGCATACGTGACGCAGCCCCTTGGCGGAGATGGAAGCGAGATTTCCGCTCCTATCGATCGGCAGATCGTGGATATCGCGTGGGCGCACGATTCGCAGAGCCTTCTCCTACGCGCACCGGATCGTACGACGCTCGCCCTGTACCGTGTGGTGTTGAACGGTGGCGTGCAGCGCATCGATCTCGGTGATCTCGTGATACAGTCGAGCCTCGATGGGTCGGTTGGACCGGGCGACGCCATGCTCTTCGTCGCCTCCACCGCGACGCATCCGCCGGAGCTGTACTACCGCTCGCCGCAGGGCACGATCGCTCGCCTTACCGACGTGAACGAATCGCTCGCGCAACTCGATCTGAGCAGTCCGCACAGTATCACATTCCCAACGAGCACGGGCGTCGACGGCGACGCCGTGCTCTACCTACCACCGGGATTCGTCTCCGGCAAACAGTATCCACTCGTCGTCTCGATCCACGGCGGACCGACGTCCTCGTCGGTGCTCTCGTTTGACTTCTACGCTCAAGTGATGGCGGCGCGCGGGTGGATCGTGCTGCATCCGAACTATCGGGGGAGCGACAACCTCGGGATACGCTATCAGCGCGCGGTGCTCTACGACCCAGAAGCCGGCCCCGGCGAGGACATCATGGCGGCCGTCGACGCGGTGCGAGCGCGCGGCATTGTCGATCCACGCCGTATCGCCGTCTGTGGCTGGTCGTACGGCGGCATCATGACGGCGTGGATGATCTCCAAGTACCACATCTGGGCGGCCGCCGTTTCTGGAGCCTCGGTGAACGATTGGATCACCGATTACGGAACCGCAGACGACAGCCTCGCCGATGTCGACCTCTTTCACGGGTCGCCGTTTGTCGGCAAGAACGCCGACGAGTGGCGCGCAGCCTCGGCAATCTCGTACGCAGGCGACGTGACGACGCCGGTGCTCATTCTCTCCGACGTCGGCGACAATCGCGACCCATTCGCAACGTCGTCGATGTATTGGCGCGCGCTTCGCGATAATCACAAGGATGCGACGCTGCGCGTCTGGCCGGTCGACGGTCATTTTCCGAGCGACCCGGTGCGGCAAGCCGATGTCGAACACTATTGGATCCAGTTCATCGCCCAGCACTTTGGGAGTGCGAATACATGAGACGAGTTCTTTCTCTGTTTTTCGTTGCCGCGATCGCATTCGCGGCGACACCGGGCGCCGCACAGGTCGCGCCCTCGATGCCGAGTCTCTTGCAAGCCTTCTTCTCGCTGCCGGGATACAGCCAAGTCTCGATATCGCCCGACGGTGGGACGGTTGCGTGGCAGGAGACGACGCGGCCAGGTGGATTCGCGCATCCCATGCCACAGACGGCACTCTACGTGCAACACGGCGTGAACGCGCCCATTCGCCTCACTGCCGGCGACGGACACACGTTCTACGACGAGTCCGATCCGGTTTGGTCGCCTGACGGGCATACGATCGCATTCATCTCCGACGCCCCGTCGAAGAAGCAGCACCAAATCTATCTTGCTGACGCCGACGGCACGAATGTCCGGCAGCTGACGCACCTCATGGGCGCCGTGCAAACGTTGCGCTGGTCGCCGAACGGCCGTTGGATCGCGCTGCTCTCTATCCCTCATCCCCATCGCCCGTCCGGAGCTACTTCGGTCGGCTCCCGCCAGGTCGGCGTCATCGGCTCCCTCATCGATGAGCAGCGTCTCGCAGTCGTCGACGCGACCACAGGAGCACTTCACGAACTCACGCCTTCGAATGCCTACGTCTACGAGTACGGCTGGTCTCCGGACTCCCGGCACCTCGCCTACACGTACGCCTACGGCAGTGGCGACAACAACTGGTGGATCGCGCGGCTTGCGGTCGTGACGACGGCGGGCACCGCGCAGGATCTCCTTCGCCCATCGTACCAGATCAACGACCCGGTGTGGTCGCCCGACGGCCGCGCGATCGCGGTCATCGGTGGAGTCATGAGCGATTTCGGCTCGGTCGGCGGGGACGTCTACGTCGTCAACGCGGAGACCGGCCGCGCGCGAGACGTGACGCCTGGGACGCACTTCTCCTTTTCGGCGCTCCACTGGACGGGACGAGAGACGCTGCTGACGCTCGCGCACTCGCTCGGCTCGCTCATGATGATTCGCCTGAACACCGCGAACGGCGCCGCATCGGCAATCGGCTACAGAGGCGAGAGCATCTATAGTTTCGACGCAACGCCGAATGGTTCTCATGTCGCGCTCGTGCGCACGTCCTTCACTCGCCCCCCGGACGTCTGGGCCGGACCGCCCGCGCACCCCGTGCAGTTGACGCGGGGATCGGGTACGCCGCCTCGTTTTTGGAGCAAAGCGGTTTCGATCCAATGGAACGACGGCATCTATCGCCCGCAGGGTTGGCTCATCTACCCGCTCGGATTTCGCTCGCACGAGCGTTATCCGCTCGTCATGATCGTTCACGGCGGACCAAGCGCAGAGAGCCTCCCGTCATATGCGAATACGACGGTCGCAGCGCTCGCGAGCCATGGCTACTTCGTCTTCGAGCCGAACCCACGCGGGAGCTTCGGCCAAGGTGAAGCGTACACACGCGCAAACTTCAAGGACTTCGGTTACGGCGATTGGCACGACGATTTGACGGGTATTGATGCCGCGATTCGTACGGGGCACGTCGACCCGAAGCGTCTTGGCCTCTATGGCTGGAGCTACGGCGGTTACATGGCGATGTGGGCCGAGACGCAGACAGGTCGCTTCAGAGCAATCGTTGCTGGAGCCGGCATCGTCGACTGGCTCTCGTACTACGGGCAGAACGACATCGACGAGTGGATGATTCCGTTCTTCGGCGCCTCGGTCTACGACGATCCCGCGGTCTACGCGAAGAGCTCGCCGATCACGTTCATTCTGCACTCGCACACGCCTGTCCTCATTTTACAAGGAGAGCGCGACGAAGAAGTGCCTGCGCCGCAAGCCTTCGAGTTCTACCACGCGATGAAGACGCTCGGCGTTCCTTCGACGCTCGTCGTCTACGCCGATGAAGGCCACGGCCCGCGCAAACCTGCAAACCAGATCGAT
>JASHTE010000304.1 GCA_030040695.1 Vulcanimicrobiota bacterium
CCTTCGGGGCGATAGCGGAAGCAGACGACGGAGAAGGGGTGCGGCGCGAGCACCTCCCAGTTGGGCTCGGCCTGAACCCACGACGCGAACTCCTCGGCGAGCGCGATGTGCGCGCGAAGGTGCTCGCGGATGCCTTCCGCGCCGAAGTGGCGCAGCACGAACCAAAGCTTGAGCGCACGAAATCGCCGCCCGAGCTGCAAGCCGTAGTCCATGTAATTGCGGACGCCGTGCTCGGGCGTCGTGAGGTACTCGGGCACGAGGCTAAAGGCGCGGCGTAGCATGGCTTCGTCGCGCACGTAGAGCGCAGAGCAATCCATCGGCACGAAAAGCCACTTGTGCGGATTCACGACGAACGAGTCGGCGTGCTCGACGCCTTCCATGAGATAGCGGAACTCCGGCATGATCGCTGCGACGCCCGCATAGGCGGCGTCGACGTGCAGCCACACGCCGTGCCGCTTCGCGACGTCGGCGATCGCAGGGACGGGATCGATGGACGTTGACGAGGTCGTTCCGATCGTCGCGACGATCGCGAGCGGGCGCATCCCTGCCGCGATGTCCTCGTCGATCGCGCGGTGGAGCGCATCGGGGCGCATACGGAACTGCGCGTCAGACGCGACACGCACGACGTTCTCCAACCCCACGCCGAGCGCGATCGCCGCCTTTTCGATGTGCGAGTGCGTCTGCGCCGTCGCATAGATGCGCAGGACCGGAACGTCGCGGCCGCTCGCGCCACGTTCGCGGATACCGAGGTCGAGCGACTCGCGTGCTGCGGCAAGTGCGGTGAAGCCGCCGATCGACGCGGTGTCGTAGATGATACCGGTCCACGTCTCGGGCAGCCCGATGAGCTTGCCGAGCCACCGCATCACGACGTCCTCGAGCTCTGCTGCAGCCGGTGAGGTGCGCCAGAGCATCACCTTCACGTCGAGCGTCGCCGCAAGCGCCTCGGCGATCACTGCAATCGGCGCAGCGCTCGTCGCAAAATACGCGAAGAAACGCGGATGGTTCCAGTGCGTGATTCCCGGGAGAATGATCCTCTCAAAATCCTCAAAGATGCGCTCGAACGCTTCCGCGCGTTCGGGCGCGGTGTCGGGCAGCATCGCCTCGACCTCGCCCGGCGCAACGCGCGAAAGCACACCGTACCGGTCGGGGCGTGCGAAATACTCCTCGATCCAGCGCTCGGCGCACGCGAGCTGTGTGCCGAGCTCGTCTCTCTCCATGACGATGGGAGAGTTGGCAGGCGCGACGAAGAAGCCTCGTGCGATGAAGTACCGTACCTATCCGCGCTCAGACGTTTCCGTCAGCGCAGTCGGTTTTGGCCTTTGGACGACCTCAACCGGCTGGTGGGGTGAGAAGAGCGACGACGACGCGGTCACGCTGCTCCACGAAGCCTACGAACTCGGCGTTACGCTCTACGATGCGGCTGACACCTACGGCAACGGTCGTAGCGAAGTGCAGCTCGCCAAGGCCTTTCGTGACCGGCGCGAGCGCGTCGTGTACGCGACGAAGTTTGGGTACGACATCTCGTCACCGGGTACGGAGGAACGCCGTGGCCAGTTCGAGCTTCCGCAGGACTTCTCGCCGGCGTTCGTGCGCCGCGCACTTGAGGCGTCGCTCCGCCGCCTCGAGACCGAGTACGTCGACATCTATCAGATGCACAACGCGCGCATGGCACAAGTCACCGACGACACGCTCTGGGAGCTCCTCGAAGACTTCAAGCAGGGGGGCAAGATTCGCACCTACGGTATCGCGCTCGGACCCGCGATCGGCTGGTTGTACGAAGGAGTCGATGCGGTCGTCGAGCGCAACTGCCCCTCGCTGCAAATCATTTGGAACATGCTCGAGCAGTTCCCGGGCAACGAGCAGATCAAGGCGGCGTACGACGTGGACGCAGATACGGGATATATGATTCGTGTGCCGCACTCGAGCGGTATGCTCGAAGGCCACTACACGGAGGAAACGGTGTTCCCGGAAAACGACCATCGCCGCCATCGGCCGCGCGCTTGGCTCCTGAGCGGCATCAAAAAGGTAGAGCAGCTTCGTTTCCTCGAGCGCGGAGATCGTACGCTGGGACAGGCCGCGATCCAATGGTTGCTCGCCGAGCCGCGCGTGATGACGGTACTTCCAAACGTCTACGACGCGCAGCAGCTGCGCGAGTTCGCTACCGCCTGCGAAGCTCCGGAGCTCACCGACGAAGAGCTCGCCCGCGTGAAAGAGCTATACGCGAGCAACTTCGGCATGGAGGCAGAGCCGCCGGCGTTCAAAGGAACGATGTCGCGGGAAACGGTGAGCGCCTGATGTCGCGCGAGTCGATTTTCACGAAGGATGCGCCGGCCCCCATCGGGCCGTACAGCCAGGCAATTCGCAGCGGCAAGTGGCTCTTCTGCGCCGGTCAGGGTGCGATGGATCCGGAAACGGGAAAGCTCGTCAACGAGAGCGTCGCCGCCGAAGCAGAGCAGACGCTGAAGAATCTCGGCAACGTGCTGCGCGCGGCAGGATTCGACTACGACGACGTCGTGAAAACGACGATCTTCCTCGTCGACATGAGCGACTTCGCCGCGGTGAACACCGTCTACGCAAAGTATTTCGGTGACGTCAAGCCCGCGCGCTCGACCGTCGCCGTCGCCGACCTCCCGCTCGGACTACGCGTCGAGATCGAGGCGATCGCCAGAAAGGGCTGATAGATAATCGGCGACGATCCAGGC
>JASHTE010000305.1 GCA_030040695.1 Vulcanimicrobiota bacterium
GAGTCGCTCTCGCCGAAGAACGTATCGATCATCGGCGGGAAGACGCTCTTCATGTGCAGGACGACCGTATACGGATCGGGCGTGTCGATCGAGGCGATCTCGTCGTATCCCCGCCGCGCAGGGACGTTATTCCGCGCGTTCATGAGCGCTTGCCACGAAAACTTCACGTCGCGGCTGGTAAAGCGCGCACCGTCCTGCCACGTAACGCCGTGGCGCAGGTGGTAGGTGATCGTGAGCCCGTTCTTGCTGATGCCGCCGTTCTGTAGCGTCGGGACGACGGCGGCGAGATCGGGCACCTCGTTGCCGTGGTTGTCGATCGTCACGAGTTTGGAGAAGATCAGCCCATCGAGGAAGCTCTCGACTTGGTTCTGCTCGAGGATCGGATTGAGGGAATCGATGTCGATCGGAATGCCGACGGTCATCGTCGGGCCGTTCGTCGTTGATGTCGTCGAGACGGACGTACGGGAACAGGCGGCGCAGCAAACCGCCGCCGCGAGTATCAGTGCGAGCGCCTTCATTCTAGGCGAGATATTCGTGCAGACCGTGCACGCCACCCTCGCGCCCGAAGCCCGACTCTTTGTAGCCGCCGAACGGCGAGCTCGGATCGAACTTGTTGAAGGTGTTGCACCACACCACGCCTGCGCGCAGATGCTGCGCGATCCACATGTTCTTGCTTCCCTCCGCCGTCCAGATGCCGGCAGAGAGGCCGTACGGTGTGTTGTTAGCCTTCTCGATCGCTTCGTCGGGCGTGCGGAAGGTCATGATCGAGAGCACGGGTCCAAAGATCTCCTCACGCGCGATGCGATGCGATGGATGCACGTTCGTGAAGAACGAGGCCGGGAAGAAGAAGCCGCGCGCGGGGAGCTCGCATTCCGCCTGCACGAACGTCGCGCCTTGCTCGATCCCGCTGCGCACGAGTTCGTGAATCTTCTCGAGCTGAACGCGGGAGTTGATCGCGCCGATGTCGGTGTTCTTGTCGAGCGGATCGCCGAGGCGCAGCGTGCGGATGCGGCTGGTGAGCCGCGCGACGATATCGTCGTGCACGCTCTCCTCTACGAGCAGGCGCGAGCCTGCGCAGCAGACGTGTCCCTGATTGAAGTAGATGCCTTGCACGATCCCCTCGACGGCCTGATCGAGCGGCGCATCCGCGAAGATGACGTTCGCCGCCTTCCCGCCCAACTCGAGGGTGATGCGCTTGCCCTTCCCTGCCAGACGGCGCTGGATGACCTTTCCGACGTCGGTCGAGCCGGTAAAGGCGATCTTGTCGATGCCGTCGTTGTCCACAAGCGCCGCGCCGGTCGCTCCGTCGCCCGTAACGATGTTCACTACTCCGGCTGGAAGATCGGCCTCTTCGATGATCTGTGCGAGCGCAAGCGCGGTGAGCGGGGTAGTCTCAGCGGGCTTGAGCACGACGCTGTTTCCGCAGGCGAGCGCCGGTGCGAGCTTCCAGGCTGCCATGAGCAGCGGAAAGTTCCATGGCACGATCTGTCCGCAGACGCCGATCGGCGCAGGCATCTCGCCCGCGCGCAGCGCCCACTCGAGCTTGTCGGCCCAGCCCGCGTGATAGAAGAAGTGCGCCCCCGCCTCAGGGATGTCGAAATCACGCGACTCGCGAATCGGCTTGCCGCCATTCATCGACTCGAGCACCGCTAGCTCGCGCGAGCGCTCGGTGATCGTGCGAGCGATACGATAGATGAGCTTCGCGCGATCCGCCGGCTTTAGCTTGCTCCACCGCTCGAATCCTTTACGCGCCGCACGTACGGCACGGTCGACGTCTTGGGCCTCCGCGTAGGCGACCTGCGCGAGCACCGTCTCGTCGGCTGGGTTGATCGTTTCGAAGTAGCGCTCGCTATTCGGTGCGGTCCACGCGCCGTTGATGAAAAGACCGTAGCGCTCGCGAATCTTCGGGCGAACGCGCTCCGGTGCCGGTGCATAGGTGAAAGCCGTAACAGCCATAGCGGTCAGTCCTTGGGAATGTAGTCGCGGTTGGCGTAGCGGCCAGTGCGCTCTTTCTCGAGCTGCATGAGCAGATCGTCGAGGAGCAGGCTTGCGCCGATACGGAAGAGTTCCGGTTGCAGCCACTCGGGTCCCAGCGTCTCGTTCACGATGACGAGGTACGTCAGCGCCTGCTTCGTCGTACGAATGCCGCCGGCGAGCTTGAGTCCGCGTCTCTCGCCGGTGCGATGGTAGAAGTCACGGAGAGCCTCGCACATGACGAGCGCGGTCGGGAACGTCGCACCCGTCGGCACTTTGCCGGTCGAAGACTTGATGAAATCGGCGCCGGCTTCGAGCGCGAGGTCGCTCGCGCGACGCATCGCTTCGTAGCTTCCGAGCTCGCCGGTCTCCAGGATGACCTTCAGATGAATGGGGCCGCAGAGCTTCTTGACTGCCACGATCTGATCGGCAACCAAGTCCTCGCGTCCGGCGAGGAAGGCGCCACGGTCGATCACCATGTCGATCTCGTCTGCTCCTGCCGCAATCGCCTGCGCGGTGTCGGCGAGTTTCACGTCGAGATCGACGAGCCCGCTCGGAAACGACGTCGCAACGGACGCAACCTTCACGCTGCTGCCCGCGAGCGCGGCCTTCGCGGTAGCCACGCGATTGGGATAGACGCAGACAGCGGCACAGCTTGGAACGTCGTCCCAGCCCGGTCGCGGCGTGATCGCCTTCGCGCAGAGCGAGCGCACGCGCCCCTCGGAATCTTTGCCTTCGAGCGCGGTGAAGTCGCAGCAGCGAATGGAGATGTCAATGCCGGCGAGCTTCGCGGACGTCTTGATCGAGCGTTTTGCGAGCTCCGCCGCGCGCGCTTCGAGCATGACCGCGTCGACGTACACGCGCGTCGCTCGACTCCGCGTCTCCGGGGTTACGCTCGGGATGACAAATGCGGTCGCCACTATAGCGTTCCGCGCTTTTCTTGCTCGCGTTCGATGGAGACGAAGAGCGCCTTGAAGTTGCCCTTGCCGAAGGAGAGGCTCCCCTTGCGCTGGATGATCTCGAAGAAGAGCGTCGGGCGGTCCTGCAAGGGCTTGGTGAAGATCTGCAACATGTACCCGCGGTCGTCGCGATCGACGAGAATGCGCAGGTGCCGCAGCGT
>JASHTE010000306.1 GCA_030040695.1 Vulcanimicrobiota bacterium
TCAGGCGCACGCCCGCGCGCCTGGCGATCTCGATCGCGAGGTGTGTGCCTTTCTCTGGGTGGAACCGCCCGAGAAAGACGAGATACTCCCCCGGTTTCTCGTTGAACGTGAACTGCGATGGGTCGATGCCGTTGTAGGTGGTCGCGAGATAGGAGAGCCCCGGATCGCGATCGGCATCGCTAATCGAGCAGAAGAAGCTGCGGTGCGCGCAGGCGTAATAGGCGGCGAGAATCTGCGGAGAGGAGAAACCGTGGATCGTCGTGAGCAACGGCGGCGACTGCGTGGCGAGCGCATATGTCAGCGGTTTCCAGTCGAAGTGGTTGTGGATGAGGTCGAACTCACCGGCGCGCTCAAAGAGCTCGCTGATGTGCAGCGCGGCGAAGACCTCGCCGTTGAGCGCGGGGTCCTCGTTCAAGCCAACGGGAACGACGCCGGCCAAGGTGCCGTCGAAGCGGGAGTTTTGCGTCGCGAAGAGCGTTACGTCATAGCCGCGCCGTTGCATACCGACGGCAGTGTTGTACGCAACTTGCTCCCACGGCCCGTACCCCGGCGGCGGAGCGGGCCATGAAATCGCCGCAAGTACCGCTAGGCGCAACCCTACGGCCGGTACGCGACGCCGCGCGCAAGCACGACGCTCACGTCGCGTAGCGCCCGCACGTCCTCACCTGCGTCCCGCTTCAGGAGCAGCAGATCGGCAGGCTCGCTCGGCGCAAGAATCGATCGCTGCAAGCCGATCAGCTCCGCGGCAACAGCGGTTGCTGCATGCAAGGCTTGCTGCGGCGACATGCCGAGGAGCGTGTGCATCAGCTCGACCTCGTAGGCGTAGTTCTCGTGGTAGTTGAAGGGTGTGCCGGCATCGGAGCCACCGGCGATCTTCACGCCGTTCTCGTAGGCGCGTTTGATGTTGCGTAACATCTGCTCGTTCACGAAGCGCGCCTTATCGACGACGAACTGCGGCATGCCGCCGCCCTCGACGTGCTCGAGGATGCATGTCGGTGCGGTGAGCGTCGGCACGAGGTACGTGCCGCGCTCTTTGAAGAGCGCGATCGCCTCGTCATCGAGCATGTGCCCGTGCTCGATCGAGTCGATTCCGGCGCGTAACGCATTCTTGATGCCTTGCGTGCCGATCGCGTGTGCGGCGACGCGCACGCCGTGCCGGTGTGCCTCGGCAATCGCTGCGCCGAGCTCCTCCGGAGTGAGCTGCGCGTTGCCTGGAACGGCGCCCTTTGTCATCACGCCCCCCGTGGCGATCATCTTGATGCAGTCGGCGCCGGCCTTCATTTGCTCGCGCACGGCCTTGCGCGCTTCATCGGGCGAGTCGATTTCGCGGCCGATCGGCCAGCCGTGTCCGCCGGTCATGCAGAGCACGAGCCCCGCCACGCGCATGCGCGGGCCGGGAATGCGCCCGGCGTCGACGCCGTCGCGCACGTCGGCTGAGATACCATGAGAGCTGCCGACGTCGCGGATCGTCGTAACGCCCGCGTGTAGCGCTTTGCGCGCGTTCTCGACTGCGTGCAGCATGCGCTGGTTCTGCGTCGTCGTGGCGATCATCTGCATCATGTCGGGCTCGCCGCTGCCCTCGAGATGCACGTGTGCGTTCACGAGCCCCGGTGTGACGCATGCGGCGGTGAAATCTGCGTCACCGTTCGCCGCGCGAATCTCTGTGATACGGCCGGCTTCGATAGCGACGTCGACGTTACGCTTGGGTTTTTCCAACGTTCCGTCGTAGAGCACGCCCGCGCGAACGATCATACGGTGGTTGCCTCCAATGCCTGAAATGCTTTGCTCGTCAGCTCGTGGTCGATGACGTTTCGAATGAAGCGCGATGCGGCGCGCACCTTCGTGAGGTCGACGCCGGTCTCGATCGACATCCCGTGGAGCATGTAGAGGACGTCTTCGGTGCCGACGTTTCCCGTCGCGCCCGGCGCGTAGGGACAACCGCCGAGGCCACCCGCCGACGAATCGAAAATGTGCACGCCGTGCTGCAGCGCGGCATAGACGTTGGCGAGCGCGGTGCCGCGCGTGTCGTGGAAATGGAAGGCAATCCGATCGAGCGAGATCGCGCGCGCGACGAGCGGCACGAGCTCCTCGACCTGGCTCGGAACCCCGACGCCGATCGTATCGCCTATCGAAAGCTCGTCGCAGCCGAGCTCGACGAGCCGTACGCAGACGTCACGCACCGTCAGCGCCGTCACGACGTCGCCGAAAGGTGAGCCGAACGCAGTCGAGATATAACCGCGCACCCACAGGCCGTCGTCCTTTGCTCGTCGCACGACGCCGGCGAACGTCGCGATCGACTCCTCGATCGTCATGTTGATGTTGCGCCGCGTGAACGCCTCGGATGCCGCGGTGAAGACGGCGATCGCGTCGACGCCGCAGTCGTGTGCCCGCTCGTAGCCTTTGAGATTCGGCACGAGCACCGGATAGCGAACGCCGGGCGCCTTACGAATGCGGGAGAACACTTCAGCTGCATCGGCGAGCTGCGGGATCGCCTTGGGGCTCACGAACGAAGTCGCCTCGATCCATCGAAGCCCGGTCTCCGAGAGGAGATCGATGAAGTGGATCTTATCGGCGGTTGGAACGGCGCGCCTCTCGTTTTGTAGGCCGTCGCGCGCGCCGACCTCGACGATGGTAACGTTCTTCGGCAGCATACGTCGTCTCAGGCGTTCGCCGTCGCGAGCGGCTTCGCCCCGGTAAAGCGCAGAATCGCCCGCACCGCGTGCGGCCACACGAGGTCATTTGCGATGAAACCCGTCCACATGAACACGAGCGGATCGAAGTGACCGATGAGATTCAAGTGGTTGCAATGCGGACCGATGATGTAATGCGTCGGGAAGCGGCTGCCGAGCGATGCCGAGTCACCGCCGACGACGCCGTCTCCCACGCCGCCATGCGAAGTACAGAGCCCCGCGATGACGTAGTTGCGCGCGCCGTCCGGGCCGAGCCACGGCTCGCTATCGAGCTTCCACACCTTGCGGTGTGTCCGCGGTTCCAGCTCCCAGTGGCCGCCCGTTCCGTTCAACCACGTGAGAAACTCGGAGCCGAGCTCGAGATCGCCGATGGCTCGATCGGGGACGCGCAAAAGCCGCGTGATGTGCGGCAGGACGTGGGTCGTCACGCCGAAGTTCGGCGTACCGATCATGATCGTCGACTCGATTTCGCTCGCGCGCTGCGGGTAGGCGCGCAAATAGCCGCGCGCGACGAGCCCACCGAGTGAGTATCCCACGAGGACGATCGGAAACCGACAGCCTCGCGATCGCAGGCCTTCGACATACTCCGCGAGGCGCTCGATGCGCTCGCCCAGCTGCTTGTAAAAGCGCGGCAAGTAGATGCACTCGAAACCGTACGCCTTCAATCCCGGAATGCCGTTCCGGCCATCCGCGAGCGTCTGCAGATGTTCGGGCGGCTCGTCGTAACCCGACAAGATGAGAATCGTACGAGGATGCATGCGCTAGCGTAGCTCGACGAGCGGCGCACCGCCGGCAACGATCTCTCCTTCGCGCACGAGTACTGCGCGAACGTGCGCCGCGAGCGAGGCTTCGATCCGGTGCTCCATCTTCATTGCCTCGAGGACGACGAGCAACTGGTGCGGCTCGACTTCCTGACCGGGCGTCACCGCGACACGCACGACGCGTCCGGGCATCGGGGACTCCACGCGCCCGTTCGCCTGGCCGCTCGCCGCAACGTGGGCGCTCATGCTCGGTGGCTCGGCGAGGCGCAGAGCATACGTGCGTTCGCCGGTGTGGACGAGCAGCGTGCCGCCGTCAGCGAAGACGCGTCCCCGAACATGCTCGTCTCCGAGCCGCGCGACGATGCGCGTGCCCTCGCGCTTGGATCGAAGCTCGCCTTCGAGATCGCCGCTGAGCCTCCACGCACCGGCCACCGCCGTCGTGCTGGCCCAAAGCGCGATCCTTCGCTCTCCCGCTTCGAGAAAGAGAGGAGCGCCGACGCCTCCGATGCGCCACGGCGACGCACGT
>JASHTE010000307.1 GCA_030040695.1 Vulcanimicrobiota bacterium
GCGAACGTGCGTGGTGCGCTCGTCTCGCTCTATCAGTTCGCGATCACGCTCGGCATCCTTGCGGCATACATCGTCGACTACGCGTTTGCCGCCGGCGGCGCGTGGCGCTGGATGCTCGGATGCGGCGTCGTGCCTGCGATCGTGCTCATCGTCGGCATGTTTTTCATGCCGGAGAGCCCGCGCTATCTCTTCAAGGTCGGCGATGATGCACGCGCACGTGAGGAGCTGCATCGCGTTCACGATAACGCCTCCGACGAAGCCGAGGAGATACGCTCGATTCAGGAGAGCCTGCGGGTGAAGACCGTGGGATTACGCGCGTTCAAGGCACCCGAGCTGCGCGTCGCGCTCTTCATCGGCATCGTATTGGCGGTGCTTCAGCAAGTGACCGGCATCAACACGGTGATCTACTATGGCCCACAGATCTTCGAGATGGCCGGGATCGCGTCGGCAACGCACTCCATTCTTGCTGAGTCGCTGGTCGGGACCGTGAACGCAGTGATGACGCTGGTCGCGATTATTTGGGTGGATCGCGTCGGACGAAAACCGTTGCTCTACGCAGGCTTGATCGGGATGTTCATCGCGCTCACAACGCTCGCCGCCGCGTTTACGCAGCCGCACCTTTCGGGCTCGCTCGGCGCGATCGCACTCGGCAGCATGATGCTCTACGTCGGTTGCTTCGCGTTCAGCCTCGGACCAATCGTCTGGATACTGATTTCGGAGCTCTTCCCTCTGCCGGTGCGTGGGCTCGGCATGTCGATCTCGACGCTCTCGAACTGGATCGGAAACTTTCTCGTCTCACAGTTTTTCCTCACAATGATCGACACGCTCGGGAAACCGGCAACGTTTTCCATCTACGCACTCCTCTGCATCGTCTTCATCATCTTCGTTCGCGCGATGGTTCCCGAGACGAAGCGGGAGCTGCTCGAGCGCATTCGGGTCAAAGCCTAGGGAACGGCGCACAGGCCGGGAGCGAACGTCACGTTCGAAGCGGTAAATGCAGCGCTGCCAGAAACCTGCCTGAGGTAGGCGTGCACCGTGGCGTCGACCTCGCCTGAGTCGATCATCCAATAATTACCGACGCGATCGAAGTTCAACGTGACGACGCCCGTGACGCGAGTGACCGCGTCGTCTTCAAAGTCCGCGACCGCTCTACGCGGCAGGAACGTCTGCTCGTCGAGAAAGACGTCCGTCAGCGGATGCATCGCCGCGTCGTGCAGCGCAGTAAGGTGAAGGTGATAGGCGGCGGATCCGTTGATGCTTTGCGGCGATGCGAGCGCGATTTGGTAGGCGCCGTCGTCGGCGCTCACGAGGTCGGCGATCATTCTCTCCCGTACGGTGCCGATCACCGAGCTCTGTGCGCCGCGTGACCAGACGGCGGACCAAAACGGCTGCTCTGCGGTGTACGGCTGCGGGGCAGCGGCGTCTGTGATTCGCGCCGTGTCCGCACCGGCGCACTGCGTGACGTGGAAGAGGAGCACAGTCTTGTCGGATGAGTAGACAAGGTGCACGACTTGCACGCCGTTCGCCGCGATGTTCCGCACGCTCAAGCCTCTCGGGGAGACGGTTTCGTCGTAGCTCATGGCAGCAGGCGAGCGTACGGCGCTCATTGCCAGCGCCATCTTCGCGTACATCGTCGCCCCGTCCAGGGGGGCGGCCGACGTGGGCGTGCTTAAGAGGAGGACAGCCGGGTATATGAGCATTGTCTACTCTTTCCCAAAGACGAGAGGGAGGTTCTTGTGATGTTTCGCATCGTGCTATCCGTGGCGATCGCGTCCGCGCTGCTTGCAGCTCCGGCAATCGCTCAGCAAAACGGGCATCCGTCAAATGGCGGACATCCGTCAAACGGCGGACATCCGTCCGGCGGCTCACATCCCGCGTTCGGTAGCTGGCAGCCCGCTAGCGGTCATACGACGCCGATCTCGCACGGTGCCGTCCATCCACCGCAAGGACAAGGCGCACCGATCGTCCCGAACCGCACGACGAACGGAACGTCGTACTATAGAGGAACAACGCACTACACGAGCGGTCAGGCGTTGAATCCTGCGTACGCAGGGAACGGCGCCTCCTATCCCGGCGGCGGATGGGTCTACGGCAACGGTGGACGCTGGTACAACGGCTACTGGCATTCGTATTGGGCGAACGCGGATTGGGTGTGGTTCGACGGCTTCTACGGTTTCTGGTTCCCGCTCGACGGCGCGACCGTGTTCGTCTACGAGTCGGCGCCGGGAGTCTGCCAGTACTGGGACGGCTCCGCGTGGGTGCCGTACTACGATCCGGACACCGGCTACTACTGCCCGTACTAACGTTCTTCAGTTCGGTTCGACGGTAACGCCGGTCATGGCGTCTCCGCGAGCAATGGCATCGAGCGCGTCGAAACCTTCGATCATCTGACCGAAGACGGTATACTGTCCGTCGAGGAAGCGCGCATCGTCGAGGCAGATGTAGAATTGCGATCCAGCTGAGTCGGGCTGCGAGGAGCGAGCCATAGCGATGGTGCCGCGCACGTGCGGCCGCTTGTTGAACTCGGCCTTCAGCCGGTAGCCGGGGCCTCCCGTGCCGTCGCCGCTCGGATCGCCGCCCTGCACCACGAAGCCGGGCTCGACGCGGTGGAAGGA
>JASHTE010000308.1 GCA_030040695.1 Vulcanimicrobiota bacterium
GCTCGACTTCCTCGCGTTTCCGGAGCTCGGCATGCTCGACAAGGTGCGCCTTGCAGCGACCGTGGCACACGCACGTTACGGAGGCAATGACGAGCGATACGAGTGGGAGGGCGTCCTCGAGTACCTCACGCGCTGGTCCGGATCCAGGACGGTCGAGCGAATTTGGCGACCGTTACTGCGCGCAAAACTTGGCGACCACCACGCGAGCGCGTCGGCAGCGTTCATCCGCGCGACCATCAAGCGACTTCAAGGTGCGCGACGGGGCGCCGTGGGCGGCGAACGCTACGGCTACGTACGCGGGGGGTACGCGAGCGTGCTCGCCGCGCTTGAACAGCACCTGCTCGACCTCGGTGTCGAGCTCGTCGTCGGCCGGCGTGTTCGGGAAGTCACGCTTCACGATCGTTTCGTGCGCGTGACCCTCGAGCGCGGGGAGCTCACCGCGGACCGAGCAATTCTCACACTTCCTTCCGGCGTCTGCGCCGCGGTGTGCCCTCAGCTGAACGCCGTTGAGCGCCGAATGCTTACGCAGGACCGGTACGTCGGCGTCGTCTGTACCTCGCTGCTCGTCAACCGGCACCTCGGCGATGCCTACGTCACGAACGTCGCCGATCCGGGGTTTCCCTTCACCGGTGTCATCAACATGAGCGCCTTGGTCGACCGGCGCGAGTTCGGCGGCTGCGACCTCGTCTATCTCCCAAAGTACTGCGCCGCAGACGAGCGCACGTTCACCCAATCGGACGACGTGCTCATCGCCCAAGCACACCGCGCTCTCGGGCGCATCTTCCGGAACTTCAGCCCAGGCGACGTCGTGGCGGCACGAGTCGCGCGTGCACCATACGTCTTCCCATTTCCGCGGGTGGGCCGGGCGCAGTCGCTGCCGCCCGTTCGAACCTCGCTGCAGCGCATTGCGATCGTGAACAGCGGCCGCCTGCGCTACGCTACGTTGAACGTCAGCGATACGATCGGCATTGTCGACGAGGCTCTCGAGGAGCTCGCGAACGATCCTACATGGAGGTTGACGCGTGAAAGCCGCGCTCTCGCTGGATCTCGATAACCTCTGGTCGTACCTCAAGATCCGGGGCGATGAACGTTGGCGCGCCTACCCGACGTATCTTCCGCATCTCGTTCCGCTCGTGCTCGACCACCTCTCGCGCGCTGGGCGAAGGATCACGTTCTTCATCGTCGGCAGCGATGCGGAGCGTCAAGAGAATCGCGCGGCATTCGAGAGCATCGTTCGCGCCGGGCACGACATCGGCAATCATTCGCACCGACATGAGTCCTGGATGCATCGCTACACGCCCCAGGAAGTTCGTCACGAACTCGAGCACGCAGAGCGTGCGATAGAAGCGGCGACGGGTGTGCACCCGCGAGGTTTTCGTGCCCCTGGATTCGCAATCTCTGGCTCCGTGTGCGACGTCCTGGCGGAGCGCGGCTACCGCTACGACGCCTCGACGCTCCCGACGTTCATCGGTCCGCTGGCGCGAGCCTACTACTTCCGCCGTTCGAACCTCGACGAAACCCAACGGGGCGAGCGCGCGACACTATTCGGCGATTGGCGCGACGGTCTGCGCCCGAATCGGCCGCACCGAATTGACGGTCTTGTCGAGATGCCCGTCACGGTGATGCCCGGGCTACGCACGCCGTTTCATGTGAGCTATCTGCTCTATCTGGCGAGCTACTCGCGCGCTGCGGCGCTCGCGTACCTTCGCTCTGCGCTCCTGCTCTGCTCGCTGACGAGGACGATGCCGTCCCTGTTGCTGCATCCGCTCGACTTCCTCGGCCGAGGAGAGGCGCCCGGTTTAGAGTTCTTTCCGGGCATGGACCTCGACGGCGATTTCAAGCGCAGCTTCGTCGATGACGCCCTCGCCGAGTATTCTCGGCGCTTCAGCGTCGTTGCCATGGACGAAGCGTACAACGCCGTTTTCGAGGAGACTGCGGCATGACGCGGGTGCAGCTCTCGCGAGCCGCCGGCGGCGTCCTTGCGGTCGGCGCTGCTGCGGCGCTCCTCACGCTCTTCGGCCCGAAAGCGCAGTACACGGCAGACGGTTACGACTACGCGATCATGATGCTCATGGACCGCGGCGTCCCGTACGCAAGAGCGGAAGAAGAGGCGAGCGCGTTCTATGCGACACAACCGGTCGCGACGATGCCGGCGATGTTCAGGCCGTGGATCGGCCGGAAACCCGAGTATTGGTCGCTCTTCTCCGTACGTCGTGTCTATCCGTGGCTCGCTTCGTTTCTCTATCCGTATCGCGGCTTTAGCGCGCTCGTGGACGTGTCGCGTTTGGCGTACGTTGCGACGGCGATGATCACCGTCGTGCTCGCGCTGCGTTTCGCTCCACTGCCCTACGGCATGCTGCTCGCGCTCGCGCTCTCGCTCTTCCCGCCATGGCGCCACCTCGCCTCACAGGCCTTAACTGACGCGCTCGCCGTCTCGCTGACCGGCGCGACACTCCTGGCGGCAGCGATCTGCATGACGCGCCGGAGCCTGCTCCCGTTCGCGCTCTTCGCCCTGCTCTGCGGCGCATTGACGTTCACCCGACCGATAACATACGTTGTGCTCGGCGCGGGAATGATCGCGGGTCTCGCCGCGCCGCGCCGGGGCGATCGTTCCAAACTAACGATGGCAGCACTGCTCACCGGTGTTGCGGCGCTCTGGGCCGTAGCGATCGAAGTTGCGCTCGCTCGCGCACACGCACCGAGCTTCCGTTGGATCGTCGGCGACACGTACGCGCACTTTGTCCAGGCGGGCCACGCGCCCGCCGGTGAGTCGCTCCGCGCATTCTTCCTCCACGAGGAGCTGACCATCGTCGGCCTCGCACTCGTCAAGGGGACGCTCTCGGTGCTTCCGGTCCTCGCGGTCGCCGGCATGATCGCGCGTCGCAGCGACCCTGCGATGCCGCTGCTCACCGGAGCCTGCGCTGCGACCTGGCTCGGTGCGATTCTCGATCCGTCGCGCTTCGACGTCGTTCGCTGCGTGGTGATGCCCGTGGCCCCTGTATTGACGGCATTTGCCGCGGCAGCGCTCAGCGACATCGTGACCAGAGTCCCGGTTCTCTTGGGACCCCCGGCCTTCACGCTACGGTATTTGCTCCCTCGACGCGTCCCGGTACGTAATCATACGGTAAA
>JASHTE010000309.1 GCA_030040695.1 Vulcanimicrobiota bacterium
CGGCTGCGACATCTTGCGTCGAGAGCTGGCTCTTCCACGCCGGCATCGTGCCGTTGTAACTCTGGCCCTCGACCGTCAATGGCCCTGTCTTGCCGTTTAACACGGTCGTGATCACTTGCGACGGATTCCCGGTGACGAACGGGTTGTTCGCGAGCGGCGGAAACGTACCGGGCATACCCTGTCCTTGTGCGCCATGACATGTCGAGCAGTTTTGGGAGAAGACGGTAGCGCCGCTGGCGCTCGGTGCTGCTGCAGCGGTCGACGAGGCTGCGGTCGGCGCAGCGGGCGCGGCACTCGCGCCGGGCTGTGCTGCGAGGATTTGCGATTCGCTAAGCGAGGGCGGGCCGGCGGCCTGTAACGCCATAATGTGAAGCTGGCTCTGGACGGAGAGCCCGGCGATGAGCGCCACCACGATGAAGACTCCCCAGAGGATCGCTCGCCTCGATCCGAGCGCGCGCGAAAGACTGCGGTCGATCCACGGAACGAGCAGCACGACAAGAAGGAAGAACGTTGGAATGTAGATCGTCGCGACGGTGTCGAGCTGCGGTGGGAAGAGATTCAGCAACCCGAAGAGCGAGAGGAAATACCATGCCGGATACGGCTGGAACGCCGCATTCGTCGGGTCTGCTTTCTGATCGAGGAACGGTGGAACAGCGAACGCGAGCAGCAAGATCAGAAGGAAGACGAAGAATGAGACGACCGTGTCCATAAACATCTGGTCCGGCCAGAAGCGCCCGTTCTTCAGACCACGGCGATCGTCGGTCGGCGGACCTGCCGGACCGTTATGCCGGAAGATCGCGAGATGGGCGCCGACGAGCAGCACGAGCAACGCCGGCATCAGCCATACGTGCAGCCCGAAGAAGCGGTTGATCGTCTCGGTTCCCATGACGCCGCCGCCCTGCGCGAGGTTCTGAATGAACGGTCCGGCGACCGGAGCGGTGCCGGTAATGTTCAGCGATACTTGTGAAGCGAAGTAGGCGTTCATGTCCCACGGCAAGAGATAGCCGGTGAGACCGAGCACGAGCGTGACGAGCAGAAGCAAGACACCGACGACCCATTGTAGTTCCCGCGGTGCTTTGTAAGCGCCGAAAATTGCCACCTGGAGCAGGTGCAGGAAGACGAGCGCGATCATCGCCGTCGCGCCCCAGTAGTGCATGGAGAGCACCCAGTGCTCGAAAGGATTGAGATAGATTGCGCGCGTCGACTCCCACGCGGTCGCCGCCGACGGCGCATACCAAAACGTCAGGAAGATGCCCGTCGTGATCTGGACGATCATTGCGAAGAGCGTTGCGCTGCCGAAGACGTACCAATAACTCGCGCCGCCGGGCACGTCCTCGGTGAGGAAGTCTTTCGTCATCGAGATGAATCCGGTGCGCCGTTCGATCCAATTGAGCATCGCGTACTCCTACGATTGATACGAGATGACGATGCGATCAGGGGTCGTGGATTTATACCGAATCCACATCAACTGGGCGATACCGCTCTGCTCGCGCAGGGGCAGTGGATCGAGCCCGCGCGGCGCCGGCCCCGAGAGGTGGGCGCCGTCGAAGTTGTAGACGGAGCCGTGGCACGGACAGTGGAACTGGCCCGCGCTCGAATCCCATTGATAGCGGCAACCGAGATGCGGACAGAGCGGGCTGAAGATCACAAACCCCATGTTGACGACGCCGTACGGAACGTCAGCCTTGCCGCCGGCGCCGTTGAAGATGTCGGGGCGCGCCGCCTGAAAGCGCGCAGGGTCGACCTTGATGCCCCAAACGTAGTCTTCCATCGTCTCCTCCGGAAGGTACGCGTCCTTGGTGGTCATCGAGAAGCTGAGTCTCACCGGCTTCTGCGTTGCGGTTTCGAGCTCACCGAGCTCCACCTTCGTCAACGGCGACCACGTGCCACTCGCGGAGCTCTGCTCCGGAATCAACCCGCCGACGATCGGGATCGCAAGCCCGAGTCCGATGACACCACTCATCGTCACGACGGCGCCCGCCATAAAGGTGCGCCTCGATATCTCGTCCGGTGTCTCGGGTTGGCCTTGTCCGCCTGCCACGCTATGACTCGCCATACCCCGCCTTTCCAAACAATTCTACGCCCGCCCTCTCAACGGCCATAGCGACTTTTTCTACACTTTCACCCAGAGCGCGACGGCGCTCCACCCGTTGCTTTCTGTTGACTCCCCGCGGCGAGGAGTTTCCGACCGCCGAGCGGAGACAGGGACGTCGGGAGCGAGGCGGCGGAATTAAGTAGGAGCAATCATGGATGATTGCGACGAGCGGACGACGAGACGCGGGGAGCCAACGAACAGGAGCGGCGACGCCTTCACACCTTATAACTATGGAGGCCGCTGATCCAAATGTTCACGCCAAGATAGCAGAAGATGACCGAGGCGAAGGCGATGACGCTCCACCAGCTGCAACGCAGTCCCCGCCAGCTCGCGCGCGTGTGGAGATGCATGTAGGAGGCATAGAGAATCCACGAGGCGAGCGCCGCTGTCTCCTTCGGATCCCATTGCCAGTAGGCGCCCCACGCTTCATGCGCCCACGCCGCGCCCGTGATGATACCGAGCGTCAAGAGCGGAAGCCCTACTGAGACCGCACGGTAGACGAGAATGTCGAGTTGCGTAAGGGAGGGCAGCGTGCCGAGCCATCCCGCAACCTCGTCGTTCGTCGATCCGGAGGCGACCGCCGGGACGAGGCGGCGCTCCACGTAGTATCTCGTGAGATAGACTCCTGAGAAGACGAATGAGACGAGGAAGGCGCCGTACGACGAGACGACGAGCGGCACGTGAATCTTCGCCCAATAGGACTGGAGCGACGGCACCGCGGGCATGACCCCTTCGTTCCAGGTCGTGCCGTAAGCGAGAAAGAGCGCGGCGATTGCAAGTAGGAAGCCGCCTGCGAACCAAAGGCGGTAGCGGAAGGCGAAGGCGATGAAGATGGCAACCGCCACGGCCGAGAAGAGCGAGAGCGAGCCGTAGAGATTCAGCAGCGGCCAGATGTGCGTCTCCGCATAACGCGCCGCGAGTTGTGCAAACTGCGCGGCACAACCGGCGACTGCGAGCGCCGCACCGAGGTTACGCGTCCACTCTTCGCGCGAGAAAAAGTAGACGACGAGCACGATGGCGCCCGCGGCGTAGGCGGCGAGCGCGAGGACCATGAGCACGGCGTCAAGCGCCATCGGGTGCATGGAGTTACCCCTGGTTCTGTCTCAGCGCGGCGATGAGATCCCGGAATGCCTCTTCAAAGATGTCGTATCCTTTGACCGTCGTCGCCGCGACTCCCACAATCGCCCTATCGCCGCCGGCGTCGTCGACGCGAACGTGCAACCGAGCGGGCAAGAAGTAGAACGAGATGACGAGACCGATGAGCAGCAGGCCCGCGCCCACGGCTACGAGCGGTACGCCGGGATCGTAGCGATACTGGAAGCCGCTGTACACGACTTGACGCTCGGGAACGACGCGCCATCCGTCACCGAGGTCGAGCGCCGTACGCAACGGTACCAGCATCTCGCCGAGTGGGATGCCGCTCTCGATCACCCCGAGCACGGCACCTGGATCGCTCACGCGGGGGTCGGGCGAAGGGAGGTGCGTTCTTGGGTCGATCGTGGGAACGAAGCGCTCGTACACGACGCTGCGTCCGGTTCCTGGTATCGCGAACGCATCACCCTCGAGGAGCGCGCGGCCGGAAAGCGCGCGCACGAGCGCTCTCCCGTGAAAGATGAGGAAGCGCATGGCGAAGCCATAGCTCGCCTGATAGACGAGCGTGCCGTCGAGATCGATCGGGTGGTTGACGCGGACGATCATCGGCGTCGGAATGCCGTTGCGCCCGACGACGGTCACGTGCGAGACGTAATCGATCGGCTGATAGACGATGCCGCCCTTCGTCATGATCGGCTCGATCGTGTACGAGAAACGATCGAGCCGGATGAGAGCGTGCGTCTGCGGAATTTGCGAAGCCTCTCCGCTCAGAACGGCTGTCTCGCCCGAGAAGCCCCAAGCCCAGTAGAGGATCGCGCCTGCGGCAATGATGAGAATCGCGGTGTGATTCACGAGCACGCCGACGCGCGCCCAATTGAAACGATCGGCGAACGCCCAGATCGTGCCGTCGATCTCGCGCTTGCTGACCCTCCATCCGCGAGTCGTGAAGAACTGCTCGACGCGCGCGCGGACGCTCTCTGCGTCTCCGGCAATCGTCACATGGTCGTGTAAGGGAATTGCGTCCACCTTCACGGCGCGGTGCGGCGGGAGACGTCGCGGGATCACCTTCGTGAAGGTTGCGGTCGTCATCGAGGCGAGGACGAGCCCGATCGAGAGAAGGTACCAGACGCTATGATAGATATCGTTGAAGTCGAGACGGAGAATCGCGCGTGCGATCGGCGCTGGATACGATGCGAAGTAGCTCGTGGGGTCTTTCCCTTGCTCGACCACGACACCGATGAGCGTGAGGACGCCCCACAGCGCGAGCAGCGTCACGCCGACCGTGACGTTCCCCAAGAGGCGGAGTACGTCGCTCTTTAGGTTGTTGAGAGGCTGCGCGGACGCCACGAATGCTCGAAGAGCAGAATTATCCAGATCGAGATCTCATAGAGCGCGTACATCGGAAACGCGATGAGTGCCATCGTCAGAGGGTTTCCGTCGGGTGCCGCGATGCCGCCCGCGACGAAAAACGCGAAGAACGCGTGGCGTCGATAGCGGCGGAGCCAACCTCCGCTGATGACGCCGAGGCGCGCCAGACCGATGAGGACGATCGGCATCTGGAAGACGACTGCGAAGATGCCGAGCAAGATGAGGACGAAGTTCAGCGTCGGTGCGATGCCGAAAGTCGGCGTCGCGACCTGGTTTGTGATCGTCAGCAACGCTTTGATGACGTGCGGCAGCACGAGGAAGTGCGCGAAGGCGAGGCCGGCGAAGGCGAGTAGCAGCGAAGGCGCGATGTATCCGTAGACCATCCGGCGCGTTCGCGGATGGATTGCCGGCACGACGAACATCCACAGCTGATAGAGGAGCATCGGCAGTCCGACAACGATGCCGCCGATCACGGAGAATCTGAACTCCGTCAGGATGACGTCGGCGGGGCCGAACGCGTGAAGTTGAACGCCCGGAAAGTAGGTGCGCACCATCCACGCGATGACGTCCTTAGAAGGGATGAAGAGGAGAACGGCGATGCCGCCGACGGTCGCGAGCGCGAACAAGAGACGCGTACGGAGCTCCCGTAGGTGCTCCGTGAACGGCATCTCTTTTTGATCCCACTGGAGTTCCGGTTTCGAGCCGAGCAATGCTAGGAACTAAGGGTTCCCTTGTCGCTCGGCGGGGGCACGGCTTCGCCGCTGACCGCGCCGGCTTCGACGCCCTCCATGACGTCACGGTGCTCGGTTTCAGCCCGGCGTCGCGCCTCTTCACGTGCTTTGACGACGGCCTCGTCCGCCTCAGCTTGCCCCACGAGAAACTCTTTTTTTGCTTGACCGGCGCTACGGGCAAGCTTGGGCAGTTTGTCGGCGCCAAAGAGCAGCGCCGCGACGACCAAGATCCCAATGAGGATCGGTGCGTCGATGATTGCGAAGAGCGGGTGAAGAGTCATGGCAGTCCTTCTCGGCTAGGTTTCGAGCAGCGCCTCCGCGAGGTCGCAGAGTTGTTCCTTCGCCACCGTCGCGGCTAATGGCTGCAATGCACGCTTCGCCGCGTCGATCTGCTCGCGCATCTCGGCGCGCGTCGCAGCGAGGCCTCCCTGCCGCCGGATACCTTCGATGAGCGCCTCGGCCGGGAGGCTCCTATCGGAGAAATAACGCTCTACGGCGGCGCGAAACGCAGCATCGCCGCGAGAGAGCGCCGCAATCAGCGGAATGGTCATCTTGCCTTCGGCGAGATCGTTGCCAACGGGCTTCCCAAGAGCCTCGCTGTCGGACGTGAGATCGAGCAGATCGTCGAGCATCTGGAACGCGATGCCGTAGTGCTCGCCGAAGCGCCGCAATGCCGCGATGCTCGCTGCATTGCCGCGAGCCACGATTGCACCGCACTCCGCTCCGGCGGCGAAGAGCGAGGCCGTCTTCTTCTTGGCGATCCTCAGGTAGGCGTCTTTCGTCGTTGAGAGGTCGGCGAGGGCACGCAGCTGCAGAACCTCCCCGTCACAGATCTCGGCGAGCGTCGTCGAGAGCACCTCGGGAATAGGTGCGGGATACTTCGCGGTGACGTTCTTGAAAATCCACGCGAACAGGTAATCTCCGGCGAGCACGCTCGTACGATTTCCGAAATCGACGGCAGTTGCGTTCACGCCGCGTCGCGTCTGTGCGCGATCGACGACGTCATCGTGAATAAGCGTGGCGACGTGAATGAGCTCCATGTAGGCCGCTAGATGAAGATTCTCGACGGGGTCACCGCCGCACGCGCCCACGGCGAGCAGCGTGATTCGCGGTCGCAGCCGCTTCCCGCCGGCCGCGAGCATTCGCTGCACCGCCTCGGTGATA